>JBKDPX010000364.1:0-2656 GCA_046342165.1 Phycisphaerales bacterium
CGTTCAAGCTCGATGCAAGCGGATTCAAATGAACGGATCGCGTCATCGTGGCGCGCAAGTGCGATGAAACTGAGGCCCTCCCCGATCTTCACCGGGACAGTGTCCGTGGCGAACTCCGCGGCCTTCGCGGACGCATCGAGCGCACCCAGGTGATCGCCTGCGCCACGCAGTGAATTGGCGAGTCCGAACCAACTGTCGCCATACTTCGGATCAAACGCAAGACTCTTGCGGTATTCGCCCGCGGCAAGCGTGAACTTGCTCCGCTGTTCAAGTTGCCTTGCGTGAAAGTTGCGAAGGATCGGGCCGTCTTCTCCGCTTGCGATGCTCTGCTCCCAAAGGAGCAGGGTGTCTCCCCATACGCGTGATTGTCGATGCGTCAGCACGGCGCACAACGAAATGAACGCGAGCACGGTTCCGATGGCGATCATTCGACGACGATCGATCGCCGTCGCAATCAATGGCACGAGCAACATCAAGAGTGGAATCGTTGACAGATACGAGTATCGCTCGGCGACGATTTGGATCCCGGCTTGCGTGATGCCGAGCACGGGCGAAACAAGCGCGCAGAACACCAATAGTGCGAGTGCGATTAATCGAGCCTGCGTTCCTCGTGTGCGCGACAATAGAAACAAGCCAACTGCGATCAAGACTATCGCGGCAGCGGGCGCGATCACCCGGAGTTCCGCAAAAGACAAAGAACTCGGCAACTCGCGAAGAGCCGCATGTTCGAATGTGATCAATGCATGAGACGCATAAAAGCCGAGTCCGTAAATCGCCTGACACAAGCGATCGTCAACGCCCCATGAAGCAAGATCGCGCACGCTCCCAGGGCCGGCCTCAAGTACGGCTCTACTCGCGATGAATCCAAAGATCAGGCTGAGCGCCGCGAACGGAGTCTTTTCGAGAAGCACTCCTCGAAATTCGGATTTGCGCCACTGCAGAGGATTCAACGGCAAGCGTTGAAACAGGAGGATGTCGCACAACATGGAGACGGCGATGAACGTGATTCCCCAGGCTTTGCTGAAAAGGGACAGCGTCAGCATCATGACGCAAGAAACGAATGTTCGTTTAGGCGCCCGCTCCGTGGCATGATCACAGTAGAGCAACATCGCATAGAGAAGAAACACGGCCGAGAGCACATCGCGTCGTTCCGTGATCCACGCGACGCTTTCGACCCTCATCGGATTCAGCATCCATATCAACGCAACGAACCACGCTACAAGGTCTGCGTTAGCCGTAGGCTTCATGCAGATGTCGATGACGCGCTGCGTGATCTTCATCACCAATATGGCGCTGATCGCATGAAGTGCGATGTTGGTGAAATGGAACACCGCCGGATTCAATCCAAACAGGGAGTATTCGATCGCGTGACTGAGATAGGTCAGCGGCTGGTAGTGTCCCAATCGCATGGTCGTGAACATCTCTGCGATGTTCGACACAGACACCCCTCGCCAAAAACGAGTCTCAAGCAGGAAGCCGGGGTCATCGAAATCCGAGAATCCGGCACCGAGCGCCGGCATGTACGCAACAAAGCACATCACCGCCAATGTCGGGGCGAGCAGTTTGCGCATTCCGTTTGATAGCAATAGCGGATCGCGCTTCATGGAACTCTCTCAGCCGCCACCGACGAGTGTGACAAGCTCGACGATGTCCCCGTTTGACAGCACGCACTGCTCATGTTTGCGAAATGGGATGACCTGCTTGTTCACTTCGGCGGCGACCGGAACTCCCTCAAGTCCAACCTCCGCGATCAAACCTTTGAGTGATATCCCGGGCCTCAGCGTGCGTGGGGAGCCATTAACAGTCACAGAGATGGTCGCGGGATCGTTCATGGAAGGGGAAACCTCGAAGTCAGACGCCTATTCTTCACCCCAAACTTGAAGACAGGAGCAGTTTATGGAAACCACACTCATCATTCTGAAGCCCGACGCCGTTCAGCGCGGCCTCATGGGTCGCATCATCACCCGTTTCGAAGACAAGGGCCTGCAGATCGTGGGCTGTAAGCTGATGCAGATCAGCCAGCAACTCGCTGCAACCCACTACGAAGCGCACAAGGAGCGCCCGTTCTATAAGGGTCTCGTCGGGTTTATGACCTCCAGCCCGGTGCTCGTGATGGCGGTCAAGGGTAACGGCGCGATCACCATCTGCCGCAACATGATGGGCGCCACTTTCGGCAGCAAGGCCAATCCCGGCACGATTCGCGGCGATTTCGGCGTGTCCAACAGTTTCAACCTAATCCACGGTTCGGACAGCCCCGAAGCCGCGGAGCGCGAACTCAAGCTCTTCTTCGCCCCCGGCGAGGTGCTGAACTGGAACCGCGCCGGCGACTGCTGGATCTACGACATGGCCGGCGGTAAGCCTGAATAAGCGGCACAGACGCCCCGAATATCCCCCGTATAACTGAATGGGCTTTGGTTTCAGGCCGAAGCTACGATATCGCCATGTTCCTCATTCGACAGGCCAAGGTGAAGGATGTCCCCACGCTCGCCAAACTGGCGCGCATGGTGTACTTCATCAACCTGCCACCGAGCGAACAAGCATTGACCGATAAAATCAGCGCTTCCGAACGTTGCTTCAAGAGAGCTGCGGGAGTGGCGGTTGAAGAGCCGCGCCGGCGCAAGGGATCCACCAAAGGAGGCGCGGGCGGAATGGCGGC
>JBKDPX010000365.1:0-2118 GCA_046342165.1 Phycisphaerales bacterium
GGATATCGATCAGGACGACGCGCGCATCGTCGAGCGTGTCAATCGTAAGAATGATGAATCAAAGTTGATCGTGGTGGAGGCCGGAGCTGAGCGCGAGTGGGCCCAGCGATATCTCACGGAGTCGAAATCCGGTTCCGTATCCGGTCGGATTGCGATGCTGTCATCGTTCGCGGAAACTTCAACGGCGCTTAACGCCGACATCATCGCGCAGGAAGCGACACGGGGTACGCCGGAAGAAATTCGAAAGCAGGCCCGGCGGATCTTGCAAGATCGCTCGATGGATCCATTGTTCGTGAATGCCGTGCTTCGACTGCAACCCAAGCTCATTCCCAGCGCCGACAATCTGCAACTCATCGAAGCCATGACCGGACACGCGCTTCCTTCTTTTCGAAGTCCGTCATGGAAATTCGAGTGCCGCCGGGCGCTCGTCTCCAAGCTGATTCAGTTGACCGCGAAAGACAGCCAGATCGGCATCATCGACACGATCTCTGAATCCCTTGCACAGGCCTACCTCGCGTTTCAGCCGAACGATGATTCTTCGAGCGAACCTGAATCACGCAACGCATCCGGTTCCGATGCGACATTCGATCCACTCGCCGCCGCGTCGCTGCTTCGCAAGCGGACCATGTCCCTGGCCTCCAGGCTGGTGCCGTCGGGGCGCGAGCACGCTTCACTTGGCGCGATCGAGTCCTGGAGAATGCGAAGAATCGAACTGGCCAACGGCGTCATCCAGCGATTTCATGCTGAACAACTGGCCTGCATCGATCTGCTCGCGTATTCGATCGTCGCGGAGGAGCCCGCGACCTCGGCAGAGGTTCGCGCGATTCTTCGCACGTTCGACGAATCTCGTCGGTCCTGTTCGCATGTGCTCGATTCGATTCGCATCGGGGAACGTGTTCGTCTCGAGTTGTGGTTGTTGCGTATCGGGGGCCCGCACGGTGAAGCGGTTCAAACGGAGTCCGCGCCATGAACAGATTTGTTGCGGCTGTGGTGATCGTGTGTTGCGGGGCGCTTTCGCATGCGGCGGATGATCCGAAAATTCGCTACGCGAACGCTCTTGAGCGGCTGGATCCGAAGAATCCCGCGGGATATCTCGAACTCGCCGAGGAGATCGTGGATGACAAAAACGATCACGACGAGCGAAAGCTCGCGATCGAATTGTGTGTCATCGCGCATCGACTGGATGTCGACGATGCCGGTGAGAATCTGATCGCATCGAGCGCGTGTGCGTTGTTGGCCGCGATTCCCGGGAATGAGGCGCACGCGAAATGGCTGAGAGTGATGTCGCGAATGCTCTCGGATGCCTCGCCGAGTTTCTCGGGCGATCGACGTGACGCCCCGCTGGTGGATCATGTCTTGAGATATCGAATCGCATCGTTGCTCGGGCAGCTTCGAAGCGGCGACGGCATCGCAGCCAGAGCGAGCCTCGCCAAGGCCGAAGTCACGGACTCGATTCGTTCGCTCGAGAGTCTTTTCATTTCGCTTGGCATCATCGCAGATCCCGAAGAACTCATGAGACAAGCCTCCCGTTGGCCGTGCCCTGACTGCGGCAACGAACGTCTGGTTCGACGCGCGGCCGCGGGTTCGGGTCAGACTTGGCGAATCTGCGCCTCCTGCGGAGGGGTTCCCGGGCCGAGAATGTTCCGCTCGGAATTGCTCTCCGCACTCCGCGTGGAGTCGGTGCTGCTCGAAGGCGAGCAGCGTTCGTGGGCGGCGCAACTATCCATGGATTTCGGTGCGCCTCTTGTGGATCCCGTTCCCGAGACGGTCGCACTTGTGTTCCGCGTCGATCCGAAGTCCTGCGTCTTTCGGCAAGGACGCTGGGCCAGGCCTGAATGAGCGGGCGAACGGCCTAGTATTCGTTCCGCCTGTTTTTTATGGAGTGTTTCATGTCTTCGACGCCTCAGTCTGAACCCAAGCCGATGATCGCCTTTGAAGACTTTGCCAAGGGTGACCTGCGTGTCGCGACGGTTCTCTCGTGTGGGCCCCCGCCGGCGGCGGAACGTTGAAGAAGCCCGGCGGTGCGAGTCCCGGTGCGGACGTGCTGCCGATCGGCGCCGCGGACAGCGCCGCCACAGAGACGGGCGTGCGTGGCATGTCCCTGCGCGGCAAGTGGAT
>JBKDPX010000366.1:0-2139 GCA_046342165.1 Phycisphaerales bacterium
CTTGCGTTGCTGAACCGCACCAACATTTCGCTCACCGAATTGATCGGATCGGGTAAGGAACAAAAGACGTTCGACACCGTCCCGCTGGATCATGCGACGCAATACGCCGCGGAGGATGCCGATGTCGCGTTGCAACTGCACGACAAGTTGATGCCGCAGCTCAAGGACATGAACCTGTTGCCGCTGCTCAACGATGTTGAATTGCCGCTCGTTGAAGTGCTCGCCGAGCTTGAATGGAACGGCGTGCTGGTCGATCCGGACGAACTCGACCGTCAGCGTGCACGCCTTGAAAAGCAGATCGTGAACATCGTCGAACAGCTCAAGCGCGAGTCGCTCGACTCCATCGGTCGGACATTCGATCCCGACTCTCCGAAGCAACTCGCCGCGGCGCTCTTCAACTCAGGTGAGGATGACAGTCCGGGGTTGGGTCTCAAGCCGTTGAAAAAGACGAAGACGGGTGTTTCAACCGATGCGGAGGTTTTGGAAAAGCTGTCGGAGGATCCCGCGATCACCACGCCGATTCCGAAGTTGATTCTTGAGTATCGCCAGTTGACGAAACTCGTATCGACGTATCTGGTCGCGCTGAAGGAGGCGATCAATCCGAAGACCAAGCGAATCCACTCGAGTTTCAATCAAACCGTCGCGGCGACGGGTCGATTGGCAAGCAGTGATCCCAATCTGCAGAACATACCGATCCGCACCGACATCGGGCGCGAGATCCGCAAGGCGTTCATCGCGCCTGTCGGCCGCACGCTCGTCACCGCGGACTACTCGCAGATCGAACTGCGCATTCTCGCGCATCTGTCGAAGGATCCCGGATTGATCGAGGCCTTCAAGGCCGGGACGGACATTCACACGGCCGTCGCGGCGCAGATCGCCGGAGTGCAGCCCGAACACGTCACTCGTGAACAGCGAAGCGGCGCAAAGATGGTGAACTTCGGCATCGTGTACGGAATCACATCGTTCGGATTGGCCCGTCGACTTGGTATCGGAGAGCGCGAAGCGGCGGAGATCATCAACGGCTACAAACGACGCTTCGCGGGGATCACCACATTCCTGCAGGAGTGCGTCGAGCATGCACGCTCGCACGGCTTTGTGGAAACGATGCTGCGTCGTCGTCGCCCGATTCCCGAAATCGATTCGGGTACTCCCGCGCGCCGCGCGTTGGCGGAACGATTGAGCATCAACAGCGTCGTGCAGGGCTCCGCGGCGGATCTGATCAAGTTGGCGATGGTGAGAATTCATCGCAGGCTCAAAAATGAGGCGCAGTGGTCGGAAACGCGCATGCTCCTTCAGATTCATGACGAACTGGTTTTCGAATGTCCCATAGAGCAGGCGGCAGCGGTTCGCGATATGGTGGTCGCCGAGATGGAAGGCGCAATGGAGTTATGTGTTCCGTTGAAGGTTGATGCCCACATCGGCGTAAACTGGTTCGAAGGAAAGTGATCTCGCATGATGACGCCCGTCACATCCCGATTCATCGCGAGACTTCGCGCGAACGATCAGGCTGCGTGGTTTGAGTTGTGGGAGACCTTCGGGCCCGTCGTGTCCGCTCAACTCACCAAGTGGGGCAAAGGCCGGATCGGCGCGCAAACCGTGCAGGATCTGTCCCAGGACACCCTCGCCGCGCTCTCCGATTCGATCGATCGATTCGACCCGGCTCGAGGCGTTCGATTTTCAACATGGCTCCTGTCGATCGCCAAACATTGCCTGGGTGACGAACTCGATCGTCGCGGTGCGCTCAAGCGTGGCGGCGCCGTGAAGCCGGAGGAGTTTCACGACGATCGGATTTCCAACTCCGGGGCTGCGGAGCCCGACGAGTTGTATGAACGCGCGATGTTCGGTGCAAAGATCGAAGCGGCGATCCGACTCGCGGAACGCGAATGTGATTTCGCGGATTTCGCGGTCTTCTCCATGCGCGTGTTGGAGGGCAAATCCGGCAAGGATGTCGCGGCCGCGCTGGGCACGAGTGAGCCGACGGTAACGCGCCGACTCGCACGCGTCCGCGATGTGCTCCGCGCCAAACTTCGCGAAGTCATCGAAATCTACTCATTCACCGAAGATGAGCGTAACGAAGCGATCAACGCGGGCGTATCACTGGACGCATCCTCGAAGGCCGAGCAGGATGCCGCTTTCGAT
>JBKDPX010000367.1:0-19772 GCA_046342165.1 Phycisphaerales bacterium
GGGAGATCGCACTCGTCAGGTCGATCGCCTCCGGATGGCCTATTTCATCGAACCTGCGAATCCCGATGTCCTCAAGAAAGCGCGCGAACTGGGCGAAATCCTCGGTCCGGGCGCCGGCCTTTATCCGACCGAAAGAGATCCGGCAGCGGCAAACCGCTGATCCCCCAGACCAACTCAACCTCCAACGCAAACACCCGCATCTCGGCGGGTGTTTGTCATTTGAGTCCCGCTCATCGCCGCGTGAACACCCCGACGATCCCCTTGGTTGACAACGAGGTGAAAGACATTCTACCATTTATCCGCAAATACGGATGAAGAAGACCCTCGACATTCTCTCCATCGGTCTCGCAGCCGCGAGCGATCCGATTCGCCTCCGACTCCTCGCCTGTCTTGAGGCGCACGAACTCACCGTCGGAGAAATCGCATCGGTTGTTCAGTTGCCGCAGTCCACGGTCAGCCGACACCTCAAACAACTCTCGGAAGCCGGTTGGCTTTCGCGCCGCAACGAGGGGACCGCTTCGCTCTACAGACTCGTTCCGGATGATCAGCCCCGATTCAATCGCGATCTGTGGGTCACCATTCGATCGCAACTGGATCCCGATGCATTGCACGAGGATCTTCGGCGCGCCGGCGCGGCAATCACGCAACGACGGACTGACTCACAAACATTCTTCGGCCGCATCGGCGGCGACTGGGATCGTGTTCGCGAGGAACTCTTCGGTGTGAAATTCACCGGAGCCGCGCTATTGAGCATGATCGATCCGGACTGGGAGGTTGCCGACTTCGGATGCGGAGCGGGCAATGTCGCGGAACAACTCGCCCCCCACGTCCGGCGCGTCCATGCGGTGGATTCGTCAGACACCATGCTCGAAGTCGCGCGCAAGCGACTCGCGGCGCACCGCAACGTGAACTTCGTACAAGGCGATGCGACAAAATCGAAACTGAAAACCGCATCGTGTCATGCGGCTGTTGCGATGTTGTTGCTGCACCACGTCGACGATCCGGCGGCCGTGCTGCGAGAAATGAAGCGCGTCCTCAAGCCTGACGGAGTTTGCGTCATCGTTGACATGATGCCGCATGATCGCGAGGAGTATCGCCGGCTCATGGGACACCGAATGCAGGGGATTTCCGAAACTGCGATGATGAAACTCATGCGTGACGCCGGCTGGCGTCGATGCGTGTACTCGCCGATCGCGCATGAGCCGGGGACGAAGGGACCCGGGCTTTTTGTCGCCTCCGCCCGAGGATGAAGCACAACCCGCCGCGGGGTCGCCGCGGCATTACCGATGTGGAGTGAAAGATGCCGACGATCATGAAAAAGAAGACCAACAAGAACATCACCACCCCGGACTATCGCGTGAAGGATTTGAACCTTTCACGCCTCGGCCGCGACGAGATCCGACTCGCCGAACAGGAAATGCCGGGCCTCATGGCTCTGCGCGAGCGCTATTCCGGCAAGAAGCCGTTGAAGGGCGCGAAGATCGCCGGAAGCCTGCACATGACGGTGCAGACGGCCGTGCTCATCGAAACGCTTGTGGACCTCGGCGCCGATGTGCGCTGGTGCTCATGTAACATTTTCTCAACGCAGGACACCGCAGCCGCGGCGGTCGTCGTGGGACGCCCTGAATCAGGCGGAAGCGTCGACAATCCCAAGGGCACACCGGTCTTCGCGTGGAAGGGTGAAACGCTCGAGGAATACTGGTGGTGCACGGATCAGACGATCACGTGGCCCGACGGCTCGGGTCCGAACATGATCCTGGACGACGGCGGCGATCTCACGCTGCTCGTGCACAAGGGCGTTGAGTTCGAAAAGTCGGGCAAGGTTCCGAACTTCAACGCCAAGAACGAACCGGAGGAATGGGGCGTGATCCTTGACACGATTCGCAACTCCATCGCGCAAAGCCCCAAGCGTTTCACGGAGATGGCCAAGTTCATCAAAGGCGTGAGCGAAGAGACCACGACGGGCGTGCATCGGCTCTATGAGATGCAAAAGGCCGGCAAGTTGCTCTTCCCATGCATCAACGTCAACGACAGCGCGACCAAGAGCAAGTTTGACAACTTGTACGGCTGCCGCCATTCACTTGTGGACGGCCTGAATCGCGCGACGGATGTGATGCTCGGCGGCAAAGTCGCGGTGGTGTGCGGCTACGGGGACGTAGGCAAGGGATCGTGTCAATCGTTGCGCGGACAAGGCTGCCGCGTGGTGGTGACGGAAATCGATCCGATCTGCGCGCTCCAAGCGTTGATGGAAGGCTATGAAGTCAACACCTTGGACAACATGCTCGAAGTCGCGGACATTTTCATCACTGCGACGGGCAACAAGGACATCGTCACCGTCGAGCACATGAAGCGGATGAAGGACAAGGCCATCGTCGCGAACATCGGACACTTCGATAACGAAATCGACATGGCCGGACTCGCGAAGGACAAGGCTGTTCGTCGCCACAACATCAAGCCGCAGTACGACGAGTTCGTCTTCGGCTCCACCAACTTCGGCGGGAAGAAGCGATCGACGCACTCCGTGTTGGTGCTTGCGGAAGGCCGACTCATGAACCTCGGCTGCGCGACCGGACACCCGAGCTTCGTGATGAGCGCATCGTTCACCAACCAAGTCATGGCTCAGCTCGATCTGTACTTCAACGCCACCGGCAAGCCCACCCTCTCGGGCCAGAAGTACGAGACGGGCAACGTGTACGTGCTCCCCAAAAAGCTCGACGAAGAAGTCGCGCGCCTGCACTTGGATAAACTCGGCGCCAAGCTGACCAAACTCTCCAAGAGTCAGGCCGACTACATCGGCGTCAGCGTCGACGGCCCGTACAAGGCCGACCACTATCGATATTGATCAAGCAGGCCGTAGGGATGAGACCCGAAGGCCTTCGCGCATGATCAAAGATACAAGAGGCTCCTCCATGCGGAGGAGCCTCTTTCGTTGAATGGAGAAGACTCCATGATCACAGTCATTCATACTGGCTCACGGGCTGTGCACGGCCGATCCGCCGGGGGCTATCGCGCATCAAACTTCCATGATGCGCGATGATCTTGCGCAGGCTTCTCATTGACAAGCAGTGCTCGGACCATTTCGATCGGAACATTGCCTTCGCACAATATCCGATCATGGAATTGCTTCTCCGTCATCGCTCCGGATTGCACGAGTTCCCGATGCAACGCGCGAAGTTGTATTCCGCCCATCATGTACGCCACCTGATAGAGCGGACCGTAGCCGCCGGCGACCGAGCGACGAATCTCCCCCTCCGCATTCGCCCGCTCGTGTCCGACCTGCGAGACCAGAAACTCAATGCACTCTTGAGGTGTCATCTCTCCCATGTGGTACTTGAGACTGAACACGATGCGCGCGCATCGGTGGTTACGCCAAAACAACATTCCGATCCGATCTTCAGGCCCACGCGCGAACCCGAGATCCCACATGCGGGTTTCCCAATACAGCGCCCAACCCTCGGTCCAGAACGGTGTTTCGAAAAGATCGCGATGCTGATTGTGTCTCGCACGCATGAACTGCTGAAGGTGATGCCCCGGAATCGCCTCGTGATGCACCGTCGCTCGAGCGAAGTGCCGGTTGTTCCCCCGAAGCGACATCATCTTCAAATCATGCGCCATGCCATCAGTCGGATAGGCGATGATGATCGACTCTCCGCCGAGAAAGAACGGGTTCACCTTTTGTGCCTGCGCTGACATCATCTCCAATCGCCAGGTCTCCTCCGCCAACGGCGGAATGGTGAGCAGATCCCGCTCCTTCAGAAATGCGACCGACTCGCGCTCGAGTTCACGGATCAACGTCGGCTGCTCGCCGGGCGGGACGTAAAGCCCCTTCACCCGCTCCATCGCGCCGCGCCAGTCGTCTCCGAATCCCATTTCCGCCGCGGCTTTGCGAAGTTCCGTCAAACACCACTGATGCTCTCGCTCACCGATGGCGATCAGTTCCTCCGGCGAGTACGGAATCATCTCGAATTTCAACTCCTCGACTAACGCATCGCGTCCGATGGGAGTCCCCACGATGACATCCGGAGTATCCGCCGTGATGCCAACGCCCCGCTCCTTCACGAGTCTGATGTAGCTCTCAAGTTCGCGATTCATCGCCTCAAACGGCTCCCGACACCACCACGAGAACTGGGGGTCGTAACCATCCGAGAATCGAAACCAATCACCAAGATGCCACCGCAGTTCCTCTATCGCCTTCATCAACTCGCGGCATGCGGTGGGCGTCAAAGTCGCCTTCAAGGCCTCGTCACCAAGATCATGTTCGAAGGACTTGCGGGAGTCCTCCACCATCGTCTTCATGGCGTGGAGAGACGCGGCATCGGTCTGTGCATCGGAACGAAGGCCCTCCCGTCTTGCGCTGATGAGCTTGAGCGCAGCATCTTCGAACGGCAGTCGCGCTGAATATGTCGCATGCCGGTCGATGGCGCGAGCAAGTCGTGCGTCACGACGCTCGATGGAGTGGCGCAGGAGCACTGCATCAACGGCATCCGAGACCGACAGCCCATCCCATTCGAGCGCGCCGATCCGCGACTGATATTCGAGATTGACGGCTCGAATACGAGCCGCTCGCTGCGGATCACAATCAACGGAGTACTTGCGTTCCAGCGCTCCGACATCCGCTGCATAACGCAGAGTCAACTCCTTCACCGTTTCACCGGCGAAAGCTGAAGCGGCGACAAACACGGCGCAGACACAAGTCGTTCGAATCATGGGACATCTCCGGTCAGACGATACAAGCCAAGGCTACCACGACTGAGCCAGCTTCGCATGTCTATTGTTTGAAATGCGATCGACCTTCCTCTACATCGGCGGCGGCAACATGGCCAAAGCCATGATCTCGGGAGCGATTCGCGCAGGGATTCACGCATCGTCTGATGTCACGGTCGCGGAACTTGACGAAACCAAGCATCACACATTGCGCGCGATGGGAGTGCATGTCTTCTCCGACGCGCGCCGCGCGGTTGAAAACGACGCGGGCTCGACGATCATTTTCGCCGTGAAGCCACAGTCTTTCAGCGAACTTGCCGTGGCACTTGCTCCGGCATTGAGCCGATCGCCTCGACTGGTGCTCTCCGTCATGGCAGGCATCAGGAGCGCCACCATCCTGCCCCACTTGCACGAAGACTCCCGACTCATCAGGATCATGCCGAACCTGCCGTCCCAAATCGGCGCGGGAGCGACAGCCGTGGCGCCGAGTCGAGGCGCGACGCAAGAAGATCTCGCGTTCGCTGATGCACTGGCGCGAGCGCTCGGCCCGGTTGTGGTTCGAATGCAGGAAGACATGATCGATGCGTTCACGGCGCTCGCAGGTTCAGGCCCGGCCTACGTGTTTTACCTTGCCGAAGCGATGATGAATGCCGCGTACAAGCTCGGCTTTACACCCGCGGATGCCCGTCGGATTGTTGCGCAAACCATCTTCGGCGCAGCGGCGATGATGCAACCGAACGAAGTCGATCCCGCGGCACTGCGAGCCGCCGTGACCAGTAAAGGCGGCACGACGCAAGCCGCGACCGATCACATGGACAAAGGCGATGTCATGAATGTCATCGCGCAAGCCATTCTCGCCGCCGAGCGGCGTGGGCGGGAACTGGGCGGGCGCGAACATGGCGCCTGACCTTCGCTAAACTGTCCGCATGCTGACTTCCATTCTGCTCGCGTGCGTAATGGGCGCAGACCCCACCGCTTTCATCGATCTCTCAGCCGATACGAAACGACAAACAATCGTCGATCGTGAACCCGGCAAGTATCTCGGACATGTTTCAACGGTAACGCTTTCGGACGGGAAGACTATCCTCGCCGCGTATCCGCAGGGACACGGCTCCGGACCGATCATCCTGAAGAAATCAACCGACGGAGGTCGCTCCTGGTCCGAGCGCCTGCCAACTCCTGACTCATTCGCCACGAGCAAGGAAACACCAACGCTGCATCGATTGAAATCTCCGGTCGACGGCATCGACCGCGTGATCATGTTCTCATCGCTCTTTCCCATGCGAAGCGCGTTCGCGGATGCCATGGCGACACGATGGAGCGAACTGAAAATCGTGGGCAACTGGGGTGGGATCGTGGGCATGGGCGATGTGGTGACGCTCCGCGACGGCACGCATGTCGCGTTCTTTCATGATGACGGTCGCTTCTTTGCGCCAAGCCCCGTGAACACGGGTGTGTTCACGCTGTATGCCACTCGTTCGGCTGATGGAGGTCTGTCGTGGAGCGATCCGTGGGTCGTTCACGCCTCTAAAGACATGCACTTGTGCGAACCCGGAGCGATCTGGAGTCCTTCGGGTGATCGATTGGCGTTGCTGCTTCGCGAAAACAGTCGACGCTCCGAATCACATGTGATGTTCTCGACATCCGAGGGGCGCTCTTTCAGCAGACCCGTTGCGCTTCATCCGAATCTGACGGGAGATCGACACACCGTTCGCTACACCAAAGACGGAAGACTGGTCGTGTGTTTTCGCGACATGAGTGACAAGAGTCCGCACAAAGGCGATTTCGTCGCCTGGGTCGGAACCTTCGACGACATCATCAATCAATCAGCAGGACAATATCGTGTGCGTTTGGCGGACAACACAAACTCGTGGGATTGCGGCTATCCCGGTGTTGAAGTGCTCGAGGACGGCTCGATACTTGCGACCACGTATGGATATTGGGACGAGGGGGAATCCCCGTACATCAAATGCTTCCGCTTCAATGTCGAGGAACTCGATCGATTCGCGGCAAGCGGCGATCACCAAGACCCGGTCGCATCTTTCGGCGGATGGCTGAATGATCAGGATCGCGCGTCTCTCGATACACACGCGTGGTCGAACGCCCCACTGAGTGCGGAACAGGCTTCGCAGGCGATCGCGCTTGTGAAGAATCACCATCGGCAGACGATAAGAACAACACGCGCGGAGGAGTGGAAGCACAAGCTGATCACGCTCGGCGATCTCAAGATGAAGTTCGATTTCAAGGAGTTCGGAGAAATCCCGAAAGAAGGTCGCGCGCTCTACATCTCCATGCACGGCGGCGGAAGCGCACCTCCCGAAGTCAATGAGCAGCAATGGCGCAACCAGATCGGACTCTACAAGCCTGCGGAGGGAATTTACCTCTCACCACGCGCACCGACGGATTCCTGGAACATGTGGCATCAGGGTCACATGGACGATTTCTTCACAAGACTCATCGAGGACGCCGTCGTCTTCGCGAATGTGAATCCCGATCGCGTCTATCTGATGGGCTACAGCGCAGGTGGAGACGGCGTGTATCAAGTCGCGCCGCGAATGCCGGATCGCTTCGCCGCCGCGAGCATGATGGCCGGCCATCCCAACGAGGCGCAACCCGACGGACTTCGCAATCTTCCGTTCACCATTCACATGGGCGCGAACGATGATGCATTCAATCGAAACGGCATCGCTCGCGCATGGGGCGAATCGCTGGCACAACGACGCGCACAGGATCCCGACGGGTATGAACACAGCGTCACATTGCACGAAGGCATGGGGCATTGGATGAAACTCAAGGATTCGGTGGCCGTTGCTTGGATGGCTCAATATTCAAGAAGAATCCACCCCTCACGCATCGTGTGGTTGCAGGATGATGTGACCCATCCCCGCAGTTACTGGCTCGGTGTTCCCGAGTCGGATCGCAAAGCCGGCACTCGAATCGTCGCATCACACGACAAAAACACATTCACGATTGAATCCGCTTCAGGCGTGAATGACGTCATTCTCTGGCTTGATGACGCCTTCGTCGACCTGAGCAAACCGATCACCGTGAAACTGCCCGACGGTTCGACCGTCGAGAAAACCCCACAACGATCGATTCGCGACATCTTCGATAGCTTCTCGATCCGACCCGACTTCGCGCGGACATTCAGCGCGAAACTTCAAGTCAAGATCCCTGCGCCGAACTGATTCCCTGATCGGCGGGTTCGATGTGGATCAGCACTCCTCCGACGGCGGGGAGATTGGCTCGCACGTGTGCTTTCACTCGTCCTCCGAGTGCGTGGGCGTCCTGAACACTCATCGTCGGCGCGACGTGCAGGTGCATGTCAACGTGATACACCCGTCCGCTCTTTCGAGCGATCAGTTTCTCGATCGTGACGACCCCCTCCACTTCCGAGGCGATCCGGCGCACGTCGGATTCAATGCGATGCTGCCTTCGATCAAGCAGTTCATTGAGCGGGTCTTTCATGATGCCGACGGCGGTGAACACAATGAGACCGCTCGCGATCATCGCCGCCGCTTCGTCCGCGAGCACCAACTGATCAATCCCGAATCTCGAAGGTCCGTAGATCGCAGTCGCCACGCCGATGAGCGCCGCGCCCGAGGTGATGGCGTCACTGCGATGATGCCAGGCATCCGCGCGTGCCGCATCGGAATCAGCCTCTTCGGCACCCTTGTGAATCAAACGAAAAAGCGTCTCCTTCACCGCAATCACCGCGATCAGCACCCACAACGTCCACGCCTCCGGCGCGGAATGCGGAGTGAGGATCTCCTGGAAGGCGCCGTACACAATGCCGCACGCCGCGAGCAGCAGAAGGATCCCGACGATGAGCGCCGCCAGCGCCTCCGCTTTGCCATAGCCGTACGGGTGTCGCTCGTCCGCCGGCTTTGATGCCATGCGAAGCCCCTGCAACACGATGATCGATCCGACACTGTCCGCGAGCGACTCAACCGCATCCGCCACCAACGCACTGCTGTGGCCGAAGATCCCCGCGGCGAGTTTCGTGCCCGCAAGCAACAGCCCGGAACCCAGCCCGATCAGCGTGTTTCGCTTGAGTTTGGCATCGGACATCGTTCGTGATTGTACGTTCACTCCGCTGCCCATCGCATACGCTTTCGTGTCGCTCAGGAGCACTTGAACATGTTGAACATCGTGACCGTCGCGTTGTCCGCTCTCTTGATTCAGGATCAGTCCTTGAACACGGATTCTTCGCCTGAGTCCGGAGACCCGAAACGCGCATCATGGAATGTGAGCGAGGCGCCCAAGGCCGCCGACGGAACGAGCCGCCAACTCAAAAGCGTACCGATCACGACGACAGAGGGAACCTGGATGTCGCTCGATGTCTCACCTGACGGCACCACCATCGTCTTCGACATGCTGGGCGATATCTACACGATGCCGATCACAGGGTCCGAAGATGGATCCAAAGTCACACGCATCGCCGCGGGCCTGCAATGGGACATGCAACCGGTGTTCTCACCCGACGGCAAGAAGATCGCCTTCGTCTCGGATCGAAGCGGAGAGAATGGCAAAGGCGGGGACAACATATGGATCATGAACATTGATGGAAGTGATCCGAAGCAGGTCACCAAAGAGTCGTATCGATTGCTCACGCAACCGATCTGGACTCCGGATGGACGTTCGATCATCGCGAGAAAGCACTTCACATCCCGTCGCTCGCTCGGAGCCGGCGAAATGTGGCTCTACGACGCGTCGGGCCGAACCGATGGAATCCAACTCACCGCGAAGACATCCGAACAAAAAGACACTGGCGAACCTGCGCTGAGTCCTGACGGTTTGTCGCTCTACTACTCATTTGATGCATCATCCGGCGCGAACTTCGAGTACGACAAGGACTCCAACACAGGCATCTACGCCATCAATCGTCTCAATCTTGCGACGCAAGCGATCGACACGGTGGTTGCGGGTCCGGGCGGCGCATGTCGGCCCGTTCCCTGTCCCGACGGCGAACACCTCGCATTCGTCCGACGTGTTCGTGGCGTGTCGTGTATGTTCATCATGAATCTCAAGAGCGGTGAAGTCCGTAATGTTTATGAGGGTCTTGAGCGTGACCATCAGGAGACTTGGGCCGTCCACGGCGTTTATCCGGCGTTTGATTGGACACCCGACGGCCGCTCGATCATCTTTTACGCCAAGGGAAAGATCCGGAGACTGAACCCCGCCGACGGCACATGCTCGGTGGTTCCTTTCAAGATCAACGACACCCGCGATGTCATGAACGCTGCGCGCTTCGCCGTCGAGGTTTCGCCGGAGAAGTTTGATGTTCGAGTGATTCGGCACGCACAGGTCTCACCCGACGGCCGATTCGTCGTATTCCAGGCACTCGGTCGCTTGTACCTTCGAGACCTCACAAGTGGCGATTTGAAAACCGTCACGGATGAAACGAACGCCTTCGAGTTCTATCCGACCTGGTCGCGCGACGGTGCACTTTTGGCTTATGTGCGCTGGAACGATGACACCCTCGGAGAAATCAAACTTTACGACCTCGCATCTCGCACCTCTCGCACGATTACCACGGAACCCGGCCACTACACCGATCCTTCATTCAGTGCTGATGGTTCATTGCTGACATTCGTGCGCGGCGGCGGCGGCTATCTGACCAGCCCGCTCTGGTCACGCGAGCCGGGCGTCTACGTCGCCACCGCAACTCCCGGCGAAGAGCCATCGATGCGCCGCATCGCTCTCCGCGGCGCGGATCCCCATTTCAGCCGCGATAACGCGCGAGTGTTCATGACCGTTCGCGCCGGAAACTCCGACTCCGACAACGCGTCTTTGATCAGTGTGCCTGTCATCGGCGATCGCCCCGGCGATGAGGAGCGAACCCACTACCGCAGTTCGTGGGCGACGGAGTTCCGAATCAGTCCCGATGGAAAGTGGCTTGCATTCGCTGAACGCTTCAAGGTTTTCGTCACTCCGTTCATGCAGGCAGGCAAGCCGATCGATGTCGGCCCGGTCTCGACGAATGTCCCGGTCGTTCAAGTTTCGACGCAAGCGGGATACGGCGTTCATTGGTCGGGCGACTCAACTCGCTTGCAATGGAGTCTCGGACCGGAACTCTTTTCCATCGAAGTCACCGATGCACTCGGACGCGCGGGACTTCTGGGCCCTCACGCCGTCAAATCGGATATGGCGACTGAAGCCACTCGCACTTCGATCGGATTTGCGGCGAAAACCGATTCGCCCTCCAACTCCAAGTTGGCGCTGACAAACGCCCGAATACTCACGATGGACACGCCCGCAGGCGCGGACATCTCGACTGATCGCGCTTCGAAAGTCGTCGAACAAGGCACGATACTCATCGAAGGCAATCGCATTCGCGATGTCACCTCGAATCGCATCGTCCCCGAGGGATACCGTGAAGTCGATCTCCAAGGCGCGACCGTGACACCCGGATTCATCGATGTCCACGCACACGGGGCCCAGGGCGAAAATGGAATCACCCCGCAGCGCAACTGGATCAGCCACGCCAATCTCGCTTTCGGCGTCACGACGATTCACGATCCATCGAACGACACCGAGATGATTTTCGCGGCGTCCGAACTCGCGAAAGCGGGTTTGATTCTCTCCCCACGCACATATTCGACCGGCACGATCCTTTACGGCGCAACCGGCGCTTTCAAAGCGGAGGTGGATTCGCTCGACGACGCGATGTTCCATCTCTCGCGCATGAAAGCACTCGGCGCTTTCAGCGTGAAGAGTTACAACCAACCGCGCCGCGATCAGCGTCAAATGGTTATGGAAGCCGCGAGACGTCTCGGCATGATGGTCGTGCCCGAAGGCGGCGCGCTGTACCAGCACAACATGACGATGGTGGTCGACGGTCACACGTCAGTCGAGCACACGGTTCCCGTATCGACGCTGTACAACGATGCGCTTTCACTTTGGGGAGCGACGCAAGTGGGCTACACCCCCACGCTCGGCGTCGCTTACGGCGGTCTCGGTGGCGAGAACTATTGGTACGCCAAGACCAAAGTCTGGGAAAACGAACATTTGCTTTCATTTGTCCCCCGCTACATCGTGGATCCCCGCTCCCGCCGCCGTCAAGACGCGCCGGATGGTGAATGGAATCACATTGAACAAGCGAAGATCGCCAAAGCACTGCTCGACGCCAAACAACGCGACATCATTGCGCGCGACCGCGCAGGCGGCGGTCCGACGATCGGCGCACACGGCCAACTTGCGGGGCTCGCGGCACATTGGGAAATGTGGATGCTCGTCCAGGGAGGAATGACGCCATTCGAGGCACTCCGCGCCGCGACGATCGACGGTGCGTGGTATGTCGGGCTGGACAACGACCTGGGATCGATCACCCCCGGCAAACTAGCCGATCTTGCGATCTTCGCATCCGACCCCTCAACGGATATCACTCAAACCTCGTCCATCAGCAAAGTCATGCTCAACGGGCGGCTGTACAACGCCCGGACGCTCGAAGAACTCGCGCCCGGCGCCGCTTCCGCCCCGAAGCACTTCTTCCATGATCTTCAGCGCGGGGCTTCGACTCCGCTGTCCCTCGAAGCCATCATGCGCAAGGCTGCCGAGAGCGGCGGAATCTGCGAAGGTTGCGGACGCCAGCACCCCTGAATCACCGGGACCACAAGATTTCCTGAAATTTGCGTGAGTCAGACCGTCTCCCCTGCGTTGGCGATCGTTGAAGCCCCCATTTTCGTCGTCGGGGCTTGAACGAAACCATCGAAGTCGGAGACTGAAGATGTCGAATCGCTCCAAACTGTCCGCCGCGGCCCTGTTGATCGTGGCATCCGCCGCATCGGCCCAATCACTGCCTGTCAATCAGCGGTTGGAAACCGGCCCGTTCGTCAACTTCGATTCGACCCCGATCAAGCCCATCGCCGTCCGTCCCGGAGGCGAGATGATCGTTGCGACGAACACCCGCGGCAACTGGCTTGAAGTCCTCGACGCCTCATCGCAGGATGGCAGCCTTCAGTTGATCAAGAGAATTCCAACGGGCCTCGATCCCGTCGCCGTCGCATTCGCGCCCTCCGCTGAAAACAACATGGCTTGGGTCGCCAACTTCGTCGGCGATGACATCTCCGTGATTGACATTGATCGCGGAGTCGTCGTCGATGTGATCCCGGTCGGCGATGAACCCTCACGCATCATCTTTGATGAAACCGGCAACTTCGCCTTTGTCATCACGGAAGGCCCGTCAATCGCGTCGCTCGCGAGCGGAAGCGTCGATCCCCGCGGCGAAATTGTCGTGATCGATGTCAATACCCGCCAGATCGTCACGACATTACAACTGGACATGCAAGCCCCGCGCGGCGTTGATTACGACGCGAACACCCAAACGCTTTATGTTGCCGCATGGCGTTCAGGCAACAACACCACCATCGTCGGTCGTCCCGTTGAGATTCAGACTAACAGCGGACCGGTCATCTTTTCCTCACTTCAGATTCTCCGCAGCTTCTCCAGGACGACCGGGGATTTCTCTCTCTCGTCGCTCGCTCCCTGGCCTGATCCGTCGAATACTCCGTTCGTGTCTCCGATGGTCACACGAATCACCGACGCAAGAGGCGGCGAGTGGGATCAAATCTGTTCAAAGTTCATCGATCCGGCGACCGGCGAAGTCACGATGAGCGCCAGAGGCATGTTCGCGCTGGAATTTGACTGCTCGATCATCGAGGCCGAGCGTGTTCTCAACGCGATTCGACACGAACGCCCACTGGTTACTGACCACGATCTTGCCGCGATCAACCTCACTGTCCCCCAAGTGCCGACGATCAAAGGAATCATCGGCAACATCGGAACATCCATGACCGCCGCGGCGCTCTCGCCGGACGGTCGCTCGCTTTTCATCACGAACCTCGACGCGAAAAACAGAACCCGTCATGAGCCGGCGCTGCGAGGCAACTTCATGCGTCACGAAGTCGTGCGGTGTGCGCCGTTGACGGCGAATTTCAATCCTCCGATCGTCGATCACTTTGATCTTCACGCTTCGATTTCCGACTTCAATGATGCGTCGACGCCCAACGACGCCGCGATGGCTGGCTCTCTTGCACACCCGAGCGATATCGTGTGCCATCCACTGGAACCACTCGCGTACGTCGCTGCGATGGGAACGGGCCGCGTGGGCGTGATCGATCGTCATACGGGCTTGGTTTTACGCGTACACGAATCCGGCCGCGGCACCTGCTCTCTGACTTTGGATCCGGTCAAGCGTCGTCTGTACGCATACAACCGCACCGACTTCTCCATCACTTCATTTGATCTCAGCGATCCGCTCGCCTTTCCGATGATCGAACATCGGATGGCCGCCCCCGAGCCGCTGAAAGTGAAACGCGGTCGAGACTTCTTTCTCAGCGCCCGTCACTCCAACAACTTCAGCTCCTCGTGCGTGATGTGCCACCTCGACGGCGACTTTGACGGCCTTGCGTGGGATCTCGGCAATCCTGAAGCTTTCGACATGATGCCCGGCCCGAACGGAGTCCCGGGACTGCCCAACCATCCGGTCAAGGGACCGATGGTCACCCAATCTCTCAAAGGTCTGAAGAATCACGAGCCGTTCCACTGGCGCGGCGACAAGCCCCGATTCGTCGACTTCGACGAGGCCTTTGACGGTCTTCTCGGCGGTTCCGTGATGGGCGATTCAAAGATGCGTCTCTTTGATCATTACATGATGTCAGTCGTCTATCCTCCGAATCCGTTCTACCGTCGCGACAACAAGCCTGTCAGTTCCCGAATCACCGAAGGGTTCAATCGATTCAACTCAAGTTCCTGCCAAGGCTGTCACCAATTGGAGCACGACGGCGCACACCGGCAGTTCGGTTCCGATTTCGACACCGGCACGGATCTCACCTTCCTCGCCAGCCAGTCGATCGAGTTCACACAACTTCGCGGTCTTTACCGCAAATTCAATCAGGAACGCTTCAGCGGGTTCGGCATTCTCCACGACGGTCGTGTCGGCATGGGACCGCTGAACGATCCCTTCGCGACGCTCGCGATGGGCAGCTTCCTCGGCGGCATTTCGCTCGACGGCTGCCCCGGCAATCTTCCGATCGGCACCGCGATCACGCTCTCGCACTTCATGCGCGCGTTCCCGTCGAATGTCATGAACTCCGTCGGTTGGCAGACTGTGCTTCGTGGCGATGGCGACATCGTGCACCACGAGGCCATTCGTCAAATCGCATTCTCGATGATGGCCCGTCACAACCAGCCGCAACCGGAATGCGATGTGATTCTCCGTGGCGAAATCAACGGAGTCTCTCGCGCCTTCCTGTTCGTTCCGAATCAGTCGACTCCGTCGGACGGCGGCCTCTTCATGCTCACCGGTGATGACGGCACGACGCTGACGCTCAACGAACTGATCGACTCGCTCGGCAATCAAGATCTGCTTGTGTTGCAGACGACGCCGCCCGGAAGCGGCCGACGCATCGCAATCGACATCGATAACGACGGCTGCGTCAACGGACTCGATACCTTCCCCGAATTCTCCGCCGATTACAACGAAGACGGCTCCATCGACGGCGACGACATGATCTCCTTCTTCAACGATTGGGACATGGGGGATTGTGACTTCGACAACAACGGCGCAACCGACGGCGACGATGTCATCTTCTTCTTCTCGATCTGGGACATCGGCTGCTGATTCCGAGTTCCGACGAAGTCAGTATCCCGCGACTTCCTTGATCTTCGCACGGGTTTGATCATCGATCTCACCCGTCTGATCAAGGTCGTTGCGTTGTTGGAAACTGCTCACGGCCGATGCGAGCGAGTCGGGATCCGGACCATCTTCTCCTGTCTCGACTGCGAAACCGAGATTATTGAGTCTCAGCGCCACGCCGCTGTCTGTATCGATAGGGTCCATTCTTCCGACCCCCATATCGAACACTTCGCCTGTGGAAGGCACTTCCAAAAGTGCGGATTCAGCGTCCGGCGGTACGTAAAACGACGCCAAACCGTCCCCATCGGTCTGCCCGTCGAAGCGCTCTCCGTCGATGCGAAGGATGTACGCGACGTTGCGACGCGGTTCGCCGCGCTCGTCGAGAAGGCGGAATCCGATTTCGGCCGGAACGGCCTTTCGCCGAAAGCGATGCAACTTTTCCGTCTGCGCATCCTCATGCTTCAAAACCAGCTCGGGAAGATAGAGAACATCGCCCTTCATGAGTACGGATCGATCCTTGCGGAGGCTCTTAAGCTCCGAGTTTTCAGGACGATTCCAGACATCCTCGGGAAAAAGTCCGCGCGCGTAGCACAAACTGTCCACCGAGTCCTTCTCACCCAGCGTGTAGTATTCGCCTGCCATAACGTGTGCTCCGAATCAACGCAATCGCTCAAGGTAACGATGCCACATGGCCGCTTGAACCGTACCAACCGCTGGCAGGGGTTGAAAACTCGCCGGTCGCGAACGGACTGACGCGCACGAATGCGTCCCAAAGTCTCCATTGCTGGCGTTGACTCGTCGACATCGTCACTTTCAGCTCGACTTCCCACTTGCTGGAATCGGACGACAATTCACAAGTCGCTCGATCGGCGGTGATATCCGCCCTCTCACTGTGAGTCGTCGCGCGCCTTCCATTGAAACTCGACAAGGTGTACTCCACGATCTTGAATTCACCCGCGCCGACAGCCGCCCCCGCCGTCCCCATGAACCCGACCGGCACGTAATACAACTTCACACGAATCGATGCTCCCGCCGGAGTCGCATGGAGCTCAATTTTGACGGAGTCATCACGTCCACCCGATGGCGCCGGGGTAAGTCCGACGGCGTGGACCTTGTAGATGTAACACAAAAGTCCCTCAAGATTCGCCTTGAATCCATCGGCGTTGTTCTCCCCCCATGAAGCAACATCCGACTTGAGATACTCCATCGGATTCGCGCCGACAAAGGATGTCGGCCATTCCGTCAGACGATTTCTTGAGTAGTAGCAGTACCGCCCGTAGACCTCGATGTCATCATCGGTTGTCAGCGCGACGATCAATCCTCCGGAAAGCGCCATGGCACCGATACACCAACCGATCGGCCCCGTCGGAGCGGTTCCTGCGACAACGGCCCAAGCCACGGTCATTCCCGATGCGGCTGCAACCATGCCCGATCCCACTGCTGCGCTCGTGTCCCCGACGGTTGCGGAAGTCATCGCGGCACTGCCGGATCTCACGGTTTCAACCGCCGAAAGCGCCGTCTTGAGCATCATGCAGCGTGCGACGGCGACGGGACCGACGTTCCCTCGCGCAGTCCACAGATCCGCCGCTGTAGAAGCCGCGGATGCGTAGGACGAGTAGTCCCACTCATGAGAATAGAGTCGATACGCGGCATTGCCTATCGAGATGAATCGCGCGAGACGCGTCGCATTCAACGCGAGCCTTGAGCCCCAAAATCGTTCGCTCGAAAGCGATGTCCGCAACTTCTCGGCGGCGGCGTTCAATCGTGAATTAAAACTTGAGGTACTGATCGAAGCACCCGCTGCTCCCGATCGCAACACTTCGACGAATGTCCATGCCTCGTACAGACTGTTCGCTACTTCACCGGCGTTGCCGATGTAGCCGACGATGGCTGAAGCTCCCGTCGGCTGCTCCACGGGCAATGCCGGTCCGGAAACCGAAGTCGGCGACGGATCGATGTGCCGAAAAAACCACTTGGAGATCGGAGAAACGAAGTCTCCTTGCGCGGCGCCATCCTGACGAAGTCGATACACCTCGATTCCTGCGCTGTGACGCGCAAGCACTCCCGCACAACTGCCCATGACCAACGCCCACCACCCGCCGCCGGCATTCATGTCTTCCGGATACAGGTCCGTCAGATACTCAAGCTCCAGCATCGGCCTCGAGTTCAACATGTAGGCAAGCGAAATGATCAGTCCGCCCGCCGCGCGCCTGTGGTACAGGCTGTATCGCTTGCAATCATTCCCCACGGATGCCACATCGATGGATTCGGCGAAGTCGCTGTTGCCACGCGCGAGTTGTCCGAGCAACTCCGTGTACATGGACGCGTATCGACGCTTGGCCTGCGCCTCTGAGAGCCCGGAATCCCCCCTCGCCGGCTCCAACACGCTGAGAAACTCGAATCGATTCAGAATCAAGTGCCCTTGCCTCAGCGCGATGTGAAACGGATTCACAACCGGGAGCAGCCAGAGATCCAATTCCATCCTCTGCGCACCATGTTCTCCCGCAAGCGCGACGGTCTCGGTCTGCACCCGAAACAATCTGAACATTCGCGCATCATTTCCCGGCGCCGACAGCGAGTACTCCATCAAAACGGCGAGACTCACCATGCCGTCGTGCGACAGCCTGAACGGCAACGCCATGATGAAGTAATGCTGATCCGGCAGCAGCGTGTAGTACTCTCCGCCGGATGATCTCGAACTCCCACCCGAACTGTCGGTCTCCGTCCAGTCCGTTTCGCCACGGACTTCAACCACGCGCATGCCGTCCTGAGGCACGCGGTCGCCGGACGACAGATTGACACGCCAGATATGCACGTAGTGCCGGGGCAACGGACTGCTTGAAGGCCACATCGTCACGTGACTCGGACCATGTCCGGTCGGCATGCCGGCCTCACCCGCGGAAGTCATCCGACTTCCCCACAACGTTCGAAACTCCGACTCGTTGGTCACTGGTCTGAGATTTCTCCCCGCGTAGCCGCGCGCCGGTCCCGGTCCTGTGCGAGTGATGGAGTACCACAGCGATTCCGCCCACGAAGTTCGTGGCTCGGCGCCGCTTCGAGCGTCATCCCAAAGCCTTTCATCCGACACATACTCATCGCGCGCCGACATCGCCCGCAGATCATCCACCATCACATAATTGAAATACTTGAACGCGACGCGCAGTCGCGCCGGCGGGGCCAACGCCGTCGTCCTGTTGATCGCGGCCGCGTGCGTTGCTCTTACGCCGCCACGTGCTTCCGCGGCGCGCACTTCGGCGGGCGCATGAAAATGATCCGGACTCTCATGTCCCGCACACCCCGTCCATCGACAGAAAAACTTCGGCCCCTCCGCATCCACGCGTTGCGTCTCTTCGTCACGCATGTCGATCGAACGACAGTCTTGTCCTTGTCGGGTATGCCCCTGACAACCGCGGGCGCGACAGTACCACATCGAACCGGGATCGTTCGGACATCGCTGCGCGGCATTGAATGTATCCAGTGGCGCCGGAAACGCGATGAACGGGCCGGGCGCGGAATGTCCGCGACAATCGACACGATCGCAAAACCACTTCTTGCCCTCCGCAGGACAGCAATGCCGCTCGGAACCCGCTGCGGCCACTGCATGGCCCGGACAGGCCGATCCTCCCCGACCGTTACATGCAAAACAACTCCAGGGCATTCTCCGACTCCTGCGAAGTCACCAGAAATCCGCCTTCAATTCCCACGGCCCTTTCATACACTGAACCGCCACTAGAATAACCGCAAATCAATCCGGAAGTCCGCACCATGAGCAACAACGCAACCGACACCCAGAAGATCATCTACTCGATGATGGGTGTCTCCAAGAAGATCAATCAGAAGCAGATCCTTAAGGACATCTATCTCAGCTACTTCTACGGCGCGAAAATCGGCGTGCTGGGCCTCAACGGTTCGGGCAAGTCGACGCTCCTCAAGATCCTGGCCGGCGTTGACAAACAGTTCGACGGCAAAGTCGAAATGGCACCGGGCTAGCGCGTTGGTTACCTCGAGCAGGAACCCCTTCGAAACGAAACCCGCACGGTTGAGGAGATCGTCCGCGAGGGCGCGGCTGATGTAACCAAACTGCTCGAAGAGTACGACAAACTCAACGAACAACTCTGCGATCCGAATCTCGATCCTGACCAGATGGAGAAACTGCTGAATCGCTCGGGCGATTTACAGGAAAAACTCGAAGCCATCGACGCGTGGAGCCTTGACAGCCAACTCGAAATGGCGATGGAGGCGCTTCGTTGTCCTCCGAAGACTTCGACGTGTGATCGCATCTCCGGTGGCGAACGCCGCCGCGTGGCGTTATGCAAGTTACTGCTCAGCAAGCCTGACGTTCTGCGTCTCGACGAACCTACGAACCATCTCGATGCCGAGAGCGTCGCGTGGCTCGAATCGCACCTTCAGCGCTACCCCGGCACCGTCA
>JBKDPX010000368.1:0-2856 GCA_046342165.1 Phycisphaerales bacterium
ACAGACTATCACAAGAACGCTGATCCGCAAGACCGAAACGGAATCTCAAGCGGACTGCGCTGAATTGCGTTGGTTGAACATGGCAAGGAAGAGGAGCATGACCGCTCCTGCAAATGCCGCGGGAACGAACCAGACCATGCGCCAATCGGTCACGCCATCCTTGGTGTACATATCGATGAGTTTGGGGAAGAGTTGAGCGCCGACCAGCATGCCAAGGCCTTGCGTGAAGAGCACCAACAGACCTTGAGCTTGACCGCGAATCGCGGGGTCACACTTCTTGTCCACGTAAATCTGGCCGGTCACGAAGAAGAAGTCGTAACAGATGCCGTGGAGCACGATGCCACCGAGCACCATCCACTGCACATGTTCACCGCCGGTACCGCCCCAAGCCTGACCGAACAAGCCATATCGAACAACCCACGCCAGCATTCCGACGGCCAACATCCACTTCACACCGAGACGAGCGAAGAAGAAGGGCATGATCAGCATGAAGAAGATCTCGCTGATTTGGCCGTAGCTCATCACCTGCGGGACTTTTTCGGCTGCGATTCCGGTCATGCCCGCGTAGCTCGCCGCGTAGGCGTAATACGCCGCGAGTGGGATACACACCAGGAACGAACTGAGCATGAAGACCGCGAAGTTCTTGTCTTTCAGTTGGCTCAGCGCGTCGAATCCGAGCGCCGCTCCGAAGCTGAATGGCTTGCCCTTCGCGGGTGGAGGCGTGTTCGGCATCGTGAACGAGTACAAGCCAAGCACGATGCCTGAGATTCCGGCGACCATGAAGAATGTCGGATTGGTGGCCTTGGCGACATCGGTATCGCCGGTGGAGACGTAGCCCGCAACCCAGTTGGCGACGATCCAACCGATCGTGCCCAGAACCCGTACGGGCGGGAACTGCTTCTCAGGATTCGTCATGTTCGCGAATGCGAGCGTGTTGCTCAAGCCGAGCGTTGGCATGTAGCAGAGCATGTGGAGAATCAAGATGCCGAGGAACGGGGTCCATGCTTCTACGCTTGTTCCCGACTCCGGCACGAATCTCGGAGCCGCGATCAATGCCACTCCGCCGAGGATGTGCATCAGTGCTAACACTTTTTGGGTCGCGAAGAATCGATCGGCGATCATGCCGAGAAAGATCGGAGCGATAATCGCACCGATGGGGGCCGTTGAATATGCCCACCCCATCACACCGCCTTCTACCTTATGGCCGTTCAAAAACGTGCCAAGCGTGACATACCACGCTCCCCACAGGAAGAACTGCAGGAACATCATCGCGCTCAAGCGCACGGTGACTAGCGGACTGCCGGTGTTCGTCGTCATGCAAGGTACTCCGTCACGCCGCACCCCTCCCTGGGCGAGAGCGCCACTATAACGAATTCCACCCTCCAGACACAAGTCGCCCCTTGCGGCAAGGCGTCGCCGACCTGTACCATGGGTTCTCTTTCTGAGGAGTTGCCGACTATGCCACGCCCCGTCACGCTCTTTACCGGTCAATGGGCTGATCTTCCGCTCGAAAAGCTTGCGCCGATGGCCAAGCAGATGGGGTACGACGGACTTGAACTTGCATGTTGGGGAGATCACTTCGAAGTTGATCGCGCCTTGGCGGATGATGGATATTGCAAATCCAAGCACGATCTGCTTGCCAAACACGGACTAAAGGTCTTTGCGATCAGCAACCATCTCGTCGGGCAAGCGGTGTGTGATCTGATCGACGATCGACACAAGTCAATCCTTCCCGCGCGAGTGTGGGGAGACGGCGCGCCTGAAGGTGTTCGACAACGAGCCGCTGAAGAGATGAAAAACACCGCGCGCGCGGCTGCCAAATTCGGCGTCGGCGTCGTCAACGGATTCACGGGCTCATCCGTTTGGCACAAGTTGTATTTCTTTCCGCCGACAAGCGCGGCTGATGTCGCCGCGGGCTTCAAGGATTTCGCCGATCGCTGGAATCCGATCTTCGATGAGTTCGACAAGGTCAATGTCCGCTTCGCGCTCGAAGTTCACCCGACCGAAATCGCGTATGACATTCATACCACGCGCATGGCGCTCGATGCCGTGAATCATCGCAAAGCCTTCGGATTCAATTTCGACCCATCGCACCTTCACTGGCAGTTCGTCGATCCCGTGAAGTTCATTCATGCTTTCCCGGATCGCATCTATCACTGTCACGTCAAGGATGCGATTCGCACGCTTGATGGCGAGTCTTCGGTACTCGGATCTCACATCAGTTTCGGTGACGCCAGGCGAGGTTGGGACTTCCGCTCTCCCGGGCGGGGCGGCATCGATTTCGAAGAGATCATCCGTGCGCTTAATCGCGTGAACTACCAAGGACCACTGAGCGTGGAATGGGAAGACAGCGGAATGGATCGCGTTCACGGCGCAACGG
This sequence comes from Phycisphaerales bacterium, assembly GCA_046342165.1. Lineage (GTDB taxonomy): Bacteria > Planctomycetota > Phycisphaerae > Phycisphaerales > UBA1924 > JBEIUO01. The sequence goes on from JBKDPX010000368.1 coordinate 2,381, forward strand.
AAGCTGCGGCGTTCGTGCGAAAGCTGGATTTTGCACCAAGTGCCCGGGCGTTCGACGCCGCATTCGAAAAGTGATTGATCACAGCGCAAGGTACATGCGCTTGCGGTGCATCATCCACAAGATCAGCGACCAGAGTGCGAGCATCGCACACGCGTAAAGCAGTGATGCGGCCTCCGGATTCAGCCCGGTCGCGCTGATGTATGCGTACGCATGCTCTTTGAGTGACGAACCGTCATCCAGTTTCATCGTCACGAGCGCTCGGCCAAGCACCCCCGAGCCGACGAACAGAAAAATTGCGTTTCTTCCGAGCATTGCAAACGGCTTCCAGAGCACAGCGATGTCGCGGCGATCTGCGATCCAGATCCAAGCCGCGAGCACGATCATCGCGAGTCCCGCCGTGTAGACCACATAGGTTGGAGTCCACAGGGGCTTTGAGATGGGCATGGCGAATCCCATCGCGATGGAGACAACGATCG
>JBKDPX010000369.1:0-3565 GCA_046342165.1 Phycisphaerales bacterium
CGTGAACGATGCCATGATCGCACCGACGGTTCGATCCAATCCGCCCGAAGCGAAGAAGACCGTCAGTCCAGCGAAGTACAGCAGTTGACCGATCACGTCCGCATCCTCGTCGGCCGCGGGGTTGTAAACACGCCCGAGCGCAATGCCCATCTGATGCCCGCTCATCGCACCGGCCGCTTCGAGGGCCAGCAGTGGAAGCGAAACCATCATCCCCAGCGTGAAACCGATCGCGGCTTCCGACACGACCAGGGGAATCAGTCCGAAGACATCCGTCGACACGTCGACCGCCAGCCCGGGCCCGCTCACCGACGGATACACCGCGGCTCCGAGCATCACGGCCAGAAGCACGCGATACTGAGGCAACACCAAAGCGCCCGACAACATCGGTGTCGTCAGGAAGATTCCCGCGACCCGCAAAACGACCAGTAGGAAGGGCACAGCCGCTTCCGCCAAGATCGCCATGATGTTCGTCGAGGTTTGCATCGGTTCTGTTCATCTTCAAGACACCAAGCGAAAGAGGTCGGCGGCGTATTCCACCAGTCGCATCATGATCCACGGAACAAGCAACACGGCGACTAGCAACATCGCCGCGATCTTTGGAACCAACGACACCGTCTGATCCTGGATCGACGTGATGCTCTGAACGAGACTGATCAAGAGCCCCACCACCATGCCCGCAAGGACGATCGGCGCCGCGATCTTCATCGAGACCAGAATCGCCTCACGCACCAATTCGACTGAGGATTCGTCGTACATGATTCGTTACCCCACTGCGCCGGCGACCCTTGAAACCGTCATCGCAACCTCGCCGCCTTGGGCGAAGCTGTCCATCAAACTTCCGACGATCAACGCCCAGCCGTCCACGAGCACGAACAACAACAACTTGAAGGGAAGGCTGATCAACACCGGCGGCAACATCATCATGCCCATCGAAATCAGGATGGTGCTGATGACAAGATCGATGACCAGGAACGGAAGGTAGATGCGGAAGCCCATGAGGAACGAGACCTTGAGTTCGCTGAGCATGTACGCGGGAACGAGCGTGATCATGTCGACATCGGCGCGCGTGAGCTTTTCCGGCTGTGACACGTCGATGCCGCGTCGCTCCATCACCATGTACACGCTGGACCAGTTCCCCGACACCTCGATCTGATTGAACATGAAATCGCGCATGGGCTGACGCGCCTTCTGCCACAGCGTGTCGTAGTCGGTGATCTCGCCGTTGCGATACGGCTTGATCGCTTCCTCGTTGATCCGATCGATCGTCGGCGTCATGACGACAAGCGTCATAAACAACGCAAGGCTCGTGATGATCTGCGGCGGCGGGATCGACTGCGCGCCGATCGCCTGCTTGAGAAGCCCAAGCACGATCAGGATGCGCGCGAAACAGGTCGTCATCAGCATGATCGACGGAGCCAACGACACGACCGTCAGCACCACGAGAATGTTCACGACGGTGGAGAGTCCGCCCGACTTTCCGCTTTCGTTCGTCGATCCTGCACGCGCTCCGTCAAGCGCTTCACCCGCACCCGCGAGAACCGCGATCGGGTTCATGTCGTTGGTCAACGCATCCTGCAGACGCTCAGCCGCGGCGCTCGTGCGAGCGGTGCCGGGAGCCGGCGGCCCCATCGTCTCCTGCGCACGAGCGAACCCGGCGCACCATGAAATCACGATGGCCATCATGACGAGCGCCGCCCTCATCGAGTCACCCCCGTCATCCGCTGCACGCGTCCGCGAATGGAGTTCAACTGCTGCGGTTCGGCGGCGACGCTCATCGCTTGAGCCGTGCGACGATCCGATTCCTTCAGCGCCTTGCTGAATGTTTCCGCCTGCGATGTTTCGCGCTCATCGCGCGTCTTCATCAAGAGCGACGCGACATCCTCGGCGTCCGTGAATTCACAGAGCGTGCTCATCGTCGATCCCGCGCCGCGCGAAGAATTCTGACACAACAACAGCACGCGGCGGTCTACTTTCAGCAGCACAAGCGTCGTTCCGCGAGAGACCGGATAGCGACCGAGCACGGAGAGCACGCCCGACGGCGCACGACCGCCCGCGCCGAGTTCGCCCATCAATCCGCCGGATTTCGCAGCGGCGATGCGAAACACATACGCGCAGCCGGCGATCAACACCAACACGCCGCCAAGCGGAAGAATCATTCCGCCCAACGCGCCCCTCTCGCCCGTTTCGATCTTGGTTTCAGTCGGCGCATCAAGCGATGCACGCGATGCGCCCAGCGGCAAACTCTCTTGAGCGTTCGCGCGGAACGAGAAGCCGAGCATCACAGCGAGCAGTATTGCGGTTTTGAACTTCATGCGTGGCCCTCCGGGCCGATGACGGCGACATCCTGTCGCCGCGACAGATCGTGACTCAGCCCTGCGTGCCGTCCGCGGAACGATTCAGAATCTCGTTGATGCGGACGCAGAAGTTGTCGTTCAAGACAAGCACCTCGCCGCGCGCGACATGCCGATCGTTGACAAAGACATCAACGGGATCGCCGGCAAGCTTGTCGAGCTCAACGACAGCGCCTTCGGAAAGCTTGAGCACATCCTCGATGAGCATGCGAGTGCGACCGAGGACGATCTTCACGTTGAGATTGACATCGGAGAGCAACTCGATCGCGCGCGCCGCTTGCGGATCGCGACCGTTGTCGAACTGGGGCATGCTGTACGGCGCCGCATTCGCAGTCGCGCTCTCGGCGAGTTTGCCGAGATCATTGATCGCATCCGCGGTCGCCTTCAGCGCCTCGGCCGCGATGTTCGCATCGTTCGTTGAGTCCGACGAGTTTGTGTCACCGGCCATCCTGGCCTCCTTGCTTGCGCGCTCCGTCCCGGAGCAGAATCGACGGACGACCTGTCCGACGACACTTTCATATCGGCGCAAAAACCGCCCCTTTCGGAGAAAAGGGCGCGCAAGAATTTCCAAGGTCCGAGAATAATGCCCCGATAATAGGGGGATCAGGGCAGTTTCTGCGCGTTATTCGGCCGGGAATCCCTTACATTTGGGAATCACCACGCGCTCGAATCGCTCGTTTCCGTCGGAATCCTTCCCGAGCATTTCCGACACGTACGCGGTCAACTGCCGGTTCAAGGTCTCCAATCCCGGTTCCTTCAGATGCGAGTGCTGCGCCTTCCTGAAGATCATCGAGACGGCTTCCTTGATCTCCGCGCCGCGACTTTGCAACTGCTCGCTCACGAAGCTCTCGTTCTTCGACTTCACCTTCAAAACGATTTCCGCATCCCAAACCCAGACGCGACCGGTTTGAAGGTTCTGGAACTTGTCATCCATCAGCGGGAGTTCAACGGACGATGCTTCGACATGAACATCCGCGCCTTCGATGGCGACATCGGTGGCTTCGGCATGCTTGGGGCCGGTGGCTTGCATCATGAAGAAAACGCCCGCGGCTTCCGCGATCATGAGTGCTGCAACGATGCCGACCGTTTTCCCCGGTCCCTTTTTCGCACCGCTCTCCGCGGCGTTCGCGTCGCCGGATTTTGTCTTTTCGCCTTTGTCCGACATACAAGCCTCCGAAGTGCGCTTCAAGAATCAATGCAATGCGCACCTGAAT
>JBKDPX010000370.1:0-2817 GCA_046342165.1 Phycisphaerales bacterium
TGTTGGCTCGGACTCGGTCAGCGCGACAAAGCGGGGGTGTTGTTCAACAAGCTGGTGGCGGAGGGTCGCGTGAGTGCGCCGATCGTGATCGGACGCGATCACTTGGATTGCGGCAGTGTCGCGAGTCCGAATCGCGAGACGGAGGGGATGAAGGACGGAAGCGACGCGATCAGCGACTGGGCGGTGTTGAGCGCGATGGTGAACATCGCAGGCGGCGCGAGCTGGGTGTCGTTCCATCACGGCGGCGGCGTCGGCATCGGCTACAGCCAGCACTGCGGACAGGTGATCGTGGCGGACGGAACAAAAGAAGCCGCGAAGCGACTGGAGCGCGTGCTGACGAACGATCCGATGATGGGCGTCTTCCGCCACGCGGACGCGGGCTACGAGCAAGCGCAGGACTGCGCGGAGCGCCTGAGCGTGCCGATTCCGATGAAATCCTGGTGACCAGCGCGCCTCACGATCGTCCTGAGTTCTTTATGATGCGTATCGCATGAATTCCGACGCTTCAACACGCATCACCGAGCTTCGCGAACTGCTTCATCGCGCGAATCGTGCGTATTACGTCGAACATTCGCCGATCATGTCGGATCCGGAGTTCGACCGCCTTCTGGCTGAGCTTGCGAAGCTTGAGCAAGCGCATCCGGAACTTGCTGATGACAACAGCCCGACCCAAAGAGTCGGCGGTGAGGCGATCGAAGGATTCCGCAACATCACGCATCGCGCGCCGATGCTCTCCATCGACAACACCTACAACGAAACCGAAGTGCGTGAGTGGTACGCGCGAATGCTCAAGGCGCTCGGGCTCGGTGATGGGCTGTTCGGCGGTTCCATGCCCGTGTCTTGCGATCCGAAGATCGACGGACTGGCGCTGAGCCTGCGATATGAAGAGGGACGACTCGCGTATGCGGTCACGCGTGGCGACGGCGTGAAGGGTGATGATGTCACGCATGCCGCGAAGGTGATCGCTTCGATTCCGCTGGTGCTCGCCGACGGTGCGCCTCGCGTGCTTGAAGTGCGCGGCGAGGTGTATCTGCCGCTCAGCGAGTTCGAGCGCATCAATCAGGAGCGAGATGAAGAGGGGCTTGAGCTGTTTATGAACCCGCGCAACGCCGCGGCGGGTGCGTTGAAGCAGCTCGATCCGAAGGAAGTCGCCAAGCGCAAGCTTGCATTCGTGGCGCACGGTCGAGGCGAGGTGTCGGAGGAGTTCGCGAGTTCATACTCTGACTTCTGCGCGAAAATCCGAGCGCTGGGATTGCCCACCGGCCCGGATCGAAGCGTGTGCGAGACGGTTGACGAGGTGCTCGCGGCGATTTCATCATTTGACGCCAAGCGCCATTCGTTGAATTACGCAACGGACGGCATGGTGGCCCGTCTGGATCGGTTTGATCAGCAAGCCGCGGCGGGATTGACGGCGAAGAGTCCGCGATGGGCGATCGCGTACAAGTATCCCGCTGAACGCAAGACGACGGTGTTGCTGAAGGTTGAGCATCAAGTCGGCAAGACGGGGAAGATCACGCCGCGAGCGACGATGAGTCCGGTGCTGCTCGCAGGAACGACGGTGCAGCATGCGACGTTGCACAACTACGGGCGGATCCGTGATGCATCGACGGAGCGCGAGGGCGTGCGCACGGATATTCGCATCGGCGACACGGTGTATGTGGAGAAGGCGGGCGAGATCATTCCGCAGGTGGTCGGGGTTGAGCTTGCGAAGCGAACGAAGGATGCCGTCGAGATTAAGGCGCCATCATCATGTCCGGAGTGCGGCGGCGAGGTCGAGGTTGAGCCTCTTGAATGTCATGACAATCCGGCGCTTGAGACCGTGCGTCGATGCATCAATCCGGAGTGTCCGGCGCAAGTGCGCGAGAAGCTGATTTGGTTCACCGGGCGCAAGCAGATGGACATCGAGGGACTCGGCGAGAAGACAATCGATCAGATTCGATCGGAGTCTCGGATTCCGCTAAGCACTTTCGCGGACATTTTCAGGCTGCGTGAGCACCGCGATGATTTGCTCAAGATCGAGCGGATGGGCGAGAAGAAGTGCGACAACATTCTTGCGGGCATCGAAGCGGCGAAAACGCGCGGACTTGCGAAGTTGCTCGCGGGCATGGGCATTCGACACATCGGCGACACCACGGCGCGAATGCTCGCGCGCCGATTCAAGGATCTCGATGCGCTCTTGCGCGCGACGGAGGCGGAACTGAGGCCCAAGTCGTTGACGAAAGATGAAGCGGTAAAGGCGGGGTTTTCAGAAGATCCCGCGTCGCGTCCTGAAACGGGACTCGGTCGCGACACGGCGCCTGTGGTACATGCGTACCTGCACGGCACTCGGGCGCATCAAACATTCGAGGAACTGCGCGCGCTGGGTGTGAGTTTGGCGTCGGTGGATTATGTCGAGCCGGGCGCGGCGAACTCCGGCGGCAAGTTCGCAGGCAAGACGATCGTGCTGACCGGCACCTTGGAGAATTTTGATCGCGCGGCGTTGACGGAAAAGCTCGAACGCATGGGCGCGAAGGTAAGTGGGTCAGTCTCGAAGAAAACGAGTTTCGTGATCGCGGGCAAAGAGGCGGGGAGCAAGCTCGAGAAGGCGCGGGAACTCGGAGTCGAGGTGTGGGACGAGGCTCGGTTGATGGGGGAGATGGGGAACTGATGCTCGGAGAAGCACTGCTTCCATGTTCGACGATTTGAAGCTGTAGAGATCAGAACGGAACATCAGGGTCTGCGTTAACGAGTTCGTTGGCTTGTATTGCTCCTTGTTTGATCCTCTGCAACATGTCTCGAGCGCTTTCGTTCCATGTGTTAACCCAGCCGTCTTTGAGC
>JBKDPX010000371.1:0-3738 GCA_046342165.1 Phycisphaerales bacterium
CGTGGTTTCGATGCCGAGACTACGACTGATCCGAGATGCACTCCAGCCGCAGGAGTATCAAGATCTCTTTCGCGGCGCGATCGTTTTGCAACCATACGATCCTGGGATCTTTCGCGATCGCGTCAGCGGCGTAACCCTCGATGCTTTGAATGCGGGCGCTCCGATCATCGCCAGCGCGGGCACTTGGACGGCCGATCTCATCACACGCTTCGGATGCGGCATTGTCTGCGAATCATCTTCGCCGGATGTACTCCATGCGGCGATCGACCGGATTCGATCGGATTATGCGGAGTTTCATCAACGCACATGTGCGGCACGCGAAGCACTACGCGCGGAAGTGCAAAACTCGGAGGTTACACGGATCCTTCGTCGCAATTGCAACGCAATCACTGCATGAACAGCGCAATAAAGATCCCGCTCGAACGTTGAGTTGCTGATACGCGGAGTCATGAAATGCACGGATTCATCCTCTCTTACATCATCGGGCTAGTGACCATCGGTCTCGCGCATGTCGGTCTTGCACAACAACCTGCGCCCGAATCATCGAAAGAGAAGCCGGGTCTTCCTTGGGTGACAGAAGCAGTACAAGCTCCCCGCGTCGAGTATCGCGTATTCGAGAGTGCGAGCGTCGCGAGCAAGGTGAGCTTTCACATCTACAAGCCGGCTTCCTATGAGGCGGAATCGGACAAGAGATTCCCGGTGATCTACTGGTTGCATGGGTCGGGCGGCGGAATGCAGGGCATCCCGCGCGTGGCGAAGATCTTTGACGATTCGATCGCCGCCGGAAAGATCCCCGCATGCATGGTGGTTTTCGTCAACGGATTGCCCAACGGGATGTACATCGACTGGAAGAACGGCGAAGCTCCGGTGGAGTCGATGATCATGAAAGACTTGATTCCTTACATCGACTCGAACTTTCGAACGATTGCCGGACGTGAGGGTCGAGTGCTCGACGGTTTCAGCATGGGCGGATACGGCGCCGCAAGACTCGGGTTCTCGTATCCCGACATGTTCTGCGCGATCTCGATGATGGGCGCGGGGCCGATGCAGACGACGCTGGTGAACACGCCACGCATGGGCCCGAAAGGCCGCGACGAGATTATGAAGAAGGTGTACGGAGATGATCAGGCGTTCTTTCTCGCGCAAAGTCCGTGGATGCTGGCGGAGCGACATGCCGCGAGATTGCGGGAAGGGATGCTGATGCGTCTTGTGATCGGCGACCGTGATGAGACTCTTCCCGCGAATCGACTGTTTCACACTCGACTTGAGGAACTGAAGATCCCGCACGCATGGCGAGTGCTTCCAGGGGTTGACCACAACCCCCTGCGCACCATCGCGGCGCTCGGCGAGGAGATGTGGTCGTTTTACCGCGAGGCGTTCTCGCCACCGGCACCCAAGCCCGTCGAAACTCCCCAACCCTGAGGACTCAGCGGAGTTCCACGGGGAACGGCGACGGAATCGTGTGAATCCTCACATCCTGATCGGCTCAAAGCCTTTGCGATACTCTCGCCGCACCAACAATCGCGTCGCACGCGGATTGTTTGTGAACTCCAGCTTGGATCGATTCCAGACGAGCTCTTCTCCCGGAAACAGCGCGGCTTTGACCGCAAGCAATCCAGGCTCCGTGCATCGAAGCCCCGTGGCGAAAGGCATCCAGAGATGTTCGGTTTTCTTGCCCAGCGCCGCGTCCACCCATGCGTGCCAGTGGTTGAAGTTCGCGGGTTCGGGGAGACCTGGCCAGGCGAGGCCGTCGGACTTCACGCCGTCGCGCCAGATTTCGATGGGTCCTGACGGAGCGAGCACCAGGGTTCCACCTTCGCACACGACGATCGTGAAGATATTGTCCGGCCACTCACCGGGCGGGAGTCCGAGTTGCGCGCGATCGGGCTTCATTCCCGAGTCGTAGAAGTGGAAGTTGCAGACTGAGTTGGCGAACTTGTCACTCTTCACCGGATAGGTAAGAGTCGAGAGAACTTTGTCCGCATGAAAGTGCTCAAGGTCTCGTGAGGCGGTTCGCGTGCAGACACGAGTCGGAGACTGCAGCTCCGGGAATGCGTAGAACAGAACATCGGTGAGATGCACGGACCAGTCGGCGATTTGTCCGCCGCCATACTTCCACCAACTCCTCCACTGACGCTGCACCATGTTCGGACGGCAGGCTTCGTGCGCAGCGCCGCAGAGCCAGAGGTCGTAATCGAAGCCCTTGGGCGGATCACATGGATCACCCAGAGTGCCGTCGGCGAAGTAAAAGCCGCCGTTTCTCGCCGAGCCGCCAAAGGCGACATGGACTTCGATCACCCTGCCGAGGCCTCCGCTTTTGAGAATGTGTACGGCCGCTCGTCTCGCGGCGCTCTCGATGCGTTGAGCGCCGGTCTGCGTCACGCAACTCGGACGCGCGGCCGCCGCGCTTGATAGAAGTTGAAGTTCTTCTAATTGCTGCACGAGCGGCTTTTGTCCGTAGACATGTTTGCGACGCGCGAGCGCCAGCGTCATGATCGAACAGTGCGAATGGTCAGGCGTTGCGACGATCACGGCGTCGAACTTGTCCCCGTGACGATCGAACGCTTCGCGATAATCCGCGCAGGTCCACGCGGAGGGATGATCATTCGAGGCTTGCGCGAGCGCTTCGGCGTCCACGTCACAGAGTCCGACGAGATCGACACCCGGATGGGAAGCGATTGTCCGTCGATCGTGACCGCCGATTGTTCCGATGACGCCGATTGAAAGCACTCGCAAGCGTGTGTCGCGCGGACGGGCGAAGAGCGGAGCGGGGAGTGCCGCGGCGATCATCGCGCAACCGGAAGCCTTAAGCAGATCACGACGCGACCAGTTCGATGTCATGGGTGTTCTCCGGGTTCGATGACGATGGAGTGTACAAGAAGTGGCGGGGTGTGCCAACGAGTCGCGGCGGCGTTACACTTGCGACGGCAGAGCACGGAGAACTCACTCATGGCGGGTCCGTCCGAAGTGAACAAGTCGTCGGGTTCAGGAATGTTGGGTTTCATCGAGCGGATCGGCAACAAGTTGCCCGACCCCGTCTTTCTGTTCATCGGTGCGACCGTCATCGTCATGGCGCTCTCGGCGATCGGCAGTGCGATGGGCTGGTCGGTTCAGCCGCAGAGAGTTAAAGCTGTCATGGAGGCCGTCACTCTCGCGGATGGCTCTGTTGTTCAACAAGCCAAGCTCGATGCGAGCGGCAAGCCCGCCACGGAGCTTGTGGCGGCCGGCAGTGCGGTCTCGCCACGCAATCTTCTGAGCGTCGACGGAGCCTATTGGCTTCTTGCGAATGCCGTGCGCAACTTCATCAACTTCGCGCCGCTCGGCGTTGTGCTCGTGGGCATGTTCGGGATTGGCGTGGCCGAAAAAGTCGGGCTGTTCGGCGCGACGATGCGCTGGGTCGCATCGTTCGTACCGTCGAAGGCGTTGACGCCGACGATCGTGTTCCTCGGTGTGGTTTCGAATATCGCGAGTGATGCAGGGTACATCGTTCTGCCTCCGCTTGCGGCGGCGTTGTACGCCGCGTTCAAGCGCCCGCCTTTGGTGGGCATCGCGGCGGCTTTCGCCGGTGTTTCAGCGGGGTTCTCGGCGAATCTGCTCGTCGGCTCCACGGATGCTCTCGTGGCGGGAATCACCACACTTGGGGCGCGCACTCTCGAACCTTCGTACACCGTGCTCGCAACGGCGAACTGGTGGTTCTTGATCGTTTCCACATTCCTGCTGACGCTGATCGGCTGGGCG
>JBKDPX010000372.1:0-3239 GCA_046342165.1 Phycisphaerales bacterium
CATCAGAAAAGAAGCCGTCCGGAGCTGCGACATCCGACAACGCGACGTCCCAATCAAAAATGTTCGTCGCCGCCGCCGCGCCGGTGTTGCTGATCGCCACGCCCAGATACCGATTCAATCCTCCAAGCGTGTAACGCTGAAGATTGATCGGACGAAGCGAGTTTGAGGACATCCATGCATCGATCGCACCGGTCGAAGTCTGCGAATACAGCCAGCCCCAAGCCGGCACCGCATCGTCGCCGGTGTTGCCCACGGTCACCGCCGTGAACATCGTCGTACCGGCGCTGTCATACGCCTGAAGGTCGATCAGCCGCGATGTTGAACCAAGCGCCGCGGACAAGCTTGATGCGGTGATGCTCGGATACCATGTCGCATTCGCGTTGTAATAGTCTCCCGTGTTCTGCACAAGCACGCAGTCGTACTGACCGGAAGCGATTCGATCGATATCAATGATCCGGTAGCCTGTCGCTCGAATCGTGTTGATCTCCGCATCGGAAGCGCCGAGCAGGACGTAGTAACCAACCGGCGTCGTGACCGACGGATCGATCTGCGCGAACGCGCCTGTGGAACCGGCGAGTGTCGCGACGAGGGTGCTGAGAATGGAACAGCTTTTCATGACGGTGACTCCTGTGATTCCCCGAACGGCAAGATAATCGAGAAGTAACGAACACACACTCATTTTCCGCAAAATCGCGCGGGAGAGCGGCGCAATCAATCAACGCATCGGCCGATCCGAAGTCGCTTGCGCCTGAACATCGTCCGAACGCGCGTGGTTGCTACGCTTCAGACTCACAAAGGAGTCCGTATGTTCGAATCGATTCGAGTGGTCAAAAAAGGTTCCAGCCCCGTCGTCGTCTTCGCTCACTTTCAGGACGAAACATTGCCGGCGTCCGTACGCGCTCATGCCAAGGAGCTCGGCCATGAAGCCGCGCTGAAGGATGCCGCGGAGCATGTCGAAGCGACGGGTGAGTGCTGTGCGATCTCCGAATCGTTCAGCGGCAAGACCCGAGTGCTGTTGATCGGACTCGGCAAGCGCGCGAATCTGAAGATCGCGGCGATGCGCGGCGTCGGCGCGGCGATCGGACGAAGATTGTCACAACTCAAGGCGACGGGATGCTCGATCGAGCTCACATCGGTGCTGTCGCTCACCAAGACCGATGCGTACGACGCGGGTGTCTGCTTCGGCGAAGGACTCGGGTTGGTCGGTTGGAACTGCGATGAGTTCCGCGGCACGGCATCCAAAGGCGGCAAGAAAACCAAGCTCGATGTTCGTTCTTCGAACTCCGAGTTCTTGGAAGGCGCGGACGCAGGACTCGCGCTCGCCGAAAGCGCGAACTTCGCGCGCACGCTGAGCCAGACCCCGCCGAACATCGCGACGACGGGATACATCGCCAAGACCGCCCAGCGATTGGCGCGCGAGGCGAAGCTCAAGTGCACAATCATGGAAGGCGACACGCTCGAGCGCGAGCGCATGACCGGCCACATCAACGTCGGCAAAGCCAGCGAGAACAAGCCGTGCATGATCCGCCTGGAGTACACGCCGGCCGGCGGCGCGAAAGGCAAGCCGATCGTGCTCATCGGCAAGACGTTGACGTACGACACGGGCGGTCTTTCGCTGAAGATCAACAACGGCATGGTGGGCATGAAGCGCGACAAGGACGGCGGTTGCGCGGTGCTCGGCGCGATGCATGCGATCGCGACGATCATCAAGCCGCGCCGGCGCGTGATCGCGATTTTGTGCGCGGCAGAAAACTCGATCTCGGATGAGGCATATCGCCCCGATGACGTGATCACCTATCGCAACGGCGTAACGGTCGAAGTCACCAACACGGATGCGGAGGGACGTCTGGTTCTCGCAGACGCGCTGTGCTGGGCGTGCGAGAAGGAGAACCCCGCGTGCATCGTCGATCTTGCGACGCTCACAGGCGGCGTGGTGGTCGCGCTCGGAAGCACGTTCGCGGGAATGTTCTGCGAGGATGATGCGCTTCGCGCGAAGATCGAAGCGGCGTCGGAACGCTCGGGCGAGCGCGTGTGGCGTCTGCCGATGCACGATGAATACCGCGAGATGATGAAGTCACCCGTCGCGGACATCGTCAACAGCAATCCCAATCGCAAGGCGCATCCGATCCAAGGCGCGGCGTTCCTCAGCTACTTCGTGGATGAGAAGATTCCGTGGTGTCACCTCGACATCGCGGGCGTGCACGAGTCCGATCGAAACGCGGGTTGCTTCATCAACGGCCCGACGGGTTGGGGCGTGCGATTGCTCGCCGATTTCGTCGATCGCGTTTGAACGCGCGAGAGAGACGCAACAACCAGAGTCATACAACACCACTCGCGAAAGCGGGTGGTGTTTTTTGATGGCTTGTGATGGGTGAAATGAACTCATGTGAATGGCTTGGGCCTGGTGGCTTGGGGCCAGTGGCGTCGGCCCAGTGGCTTCGGCCTCCCGGCCGAAGAGTGCCCGCGGGCGTCCCGCCCGCGGCTTGTTTTTGTTCTTACGACTGTGCATTAAGGCAAACGAAAATGAAGACATGGCGGACTCGGTGGTTTCGCTTTTCGTTTTTCGCTGTACCGCAGACGCGGGCGGGACGCCCGCGAGCACCCTTTGGCCGGAGGCCAAAGCCACCATGAAAGCGAAAATGGCAAAGCGATAAAACGAAAATGAAGAGCCCGAAGACTCTTCAGTTTCGCTTTTCACTTTTCGCTTTTCGTTTTCTTCAGCACCCCGCGTCCCATGCCGCGAAGAAGCCGATCACATCGTCGGAATCGACGCCGCCGTCTTGCGTGAAGTCGGCCGCGATGTCGCCGTTGTCCCACGCTCCGAAGAACGCGATCACATCGTCGGAGTCGACGCCGCCGGATTGATCGAAGTCGGACGGGCAGAAGGTCGGTTGAAGGCTGACCACATTGGCCGGCACATCGATCACGCCGTTGTTGATCAATGTGTTGTAGTAGATCTTGCACGATGTGTTGATCAAGCGTGAGCCTGCTTCGATCCGCAGTGTGTCGACATAGATCGCTTCACAGACACTTTGGCCTGCGCCGTCGTTGTCGTGGTTGTCGACAAGTCTAACAATACTCGGCGACGTGCCGATCTGGAGCGTGTTGATCGGATAGTGACCCGCGAGTGCGCGATCAAGGCCGTTCACATCAGGACCGATGTCGAGGCTCATCACTTCGAGGGTTTGCTCAGAACCGCTGCCTTCGAGTTGAAGCGTCGCCAGGCTCATGTCGTAGCG
>JBKDPX010000373.1:0-1564 GCA_046342165.1 Phycisphaerales bacterium
TCAGCCCGCAAGGCGGGCGCCGAATGACGCGTCAAGACGGATGCCGAGGATTCGGCAACCCGGCGCGGCTTCCTGGCAATGCATGACTTGACCGGTCATGCGACGGGTCTCGCCGTCGATTTCGATTTCCACGGGAGTTCCGGGCGTGAGATCTCGATCACACACGGCGCCGATGCCGGAGAGTGACCATTCGAGGACTTCGGCGTGGAACCAGAGGGACGAACCCGCGCAACGGATACGCGCACGCACGGGATCATGAAACGCATTGCGTTCATGCCGACGCTGGTTTGCGCCGTGCTCATCCGTTTCATCGTGCGCCTGATCGCCCATGCGATGGTTCCTTCCATGCGTGTCGGTACTGACCCGTGAGATCAACATCGACGAAAGATCGATGCGAATGAAGGAGGATCGTCCGAAAGCGCGGTTATCAGGCGTGATCACATCGCCCACATGGCCTGATACGCGGCGCGATAGATGGACACGGCGCGCCGATCGCCGTCAGCGATGTACGCGCGCACGGATTCAAGCATGACACCGGAGTTGGCTTCAAGAATCGAGATGCCGGAATCGGTCTCGATCACATCGATGCTCGCAAAGCGCAGATTGAGGGCCTGCATCGCCCGCGCGGCAAGTTGTGTCGCGGGTTCTTCCGCGTGATTCAGTTCTCGCGCGGCGGCGCCTTTGGAGAGGTTGTGACGCCAAGAGAGCACTCGCTTCGCGCCGGCGGGAACGACTTCCTCCGCATCGGCCGCGGTTTCGGGATCGAACTCCGACCCTGAAGCTTGAACAAGCTGTGCGAAACTGCGCACCCCGTCACCGGTGACGCACGGACGGATCTTTTCGAACGCAAGCAGACACTGATCGTCAAGAAACACGAATCGCTTCTCAGACCGAATATCGACGAACGGTGCGATCGAGACTGCATGGACTCGATTGAAGAGGCGAATCATCGCGGCCTCAAGCGCACGCTCGCTCTGCACGCGATAGACGCCCATCCCCGCGGTGCCGTTGTTGTCTTTGATGACGCAATCGCGATGAAACGAACGGAAGAGATCAAGCGCGGCGGCGAAGGAACCGGAAGCCGGCGCATACGGCCCCATGCGTGGATGAAGCACGCAGTGGTGTTCAACGCAAGGCAAACCGCAGGATCGAAGCACTTGCGAAGCGGCGGCCTTATCACATGCAAGAAGATGCGATGCGGAGGAATTGATTTCGAGATTGAATCCCCAAGAGTGACGCGCTCTTCGGCCGTCGGTGAATCGAAGAACCCAACCGCCGCCGATGGAGTGGCAGTCATGTCCGAACTCGCGCGCGATGGAAATCAGCGTGTCGGCGAATCGGCGTGGTTGTGGATTCGATTCACTCATGGCTTGGCTTGGACAAGACCTTCCTGATACGCGGCGACGAGAGCATCCAAATCCGCGATGCGGCGCGCGATGCGGCGTCCCTCGTCGGTGTCACGCAGTGCGCGCGGCGAAGCGGACTTTCGAATCGACGTGATGACAGGCACGATATCCGCGCCGTCGGAAATCGCGGCTTCGACGCCATGAAACGGCGCGTGCTC
>JBKDPX010000374.1:0-10973 GCA_046342165.1 Phycisphaerales bacterium
CAATGGGCCGGTGCTCCCCGCGACGACAAGCGGCCGCGAGCGATCGATGCCGAGTTCGCGCGCGAGTTCTTCGGCTCCGGCCACCGAATCCTCGATTCTCGCCGCATCCCACTTCATAGAACCGGAGATATGACATTGAGCGGGATTGACTCCCATCTCGACGAAGCGCCGGTGATAGGCCTCATCCTGCGCATGAACGCACGAGAGTCGAGCGTATGAACGACGGAAGAACCACTTGAAGCGGCGGTAGCCCTTGAAGGAGCGTTCGCTGAGTCTGCCGTTGATCACGCACACGGGAATTTCGCGCGAACGCGCAATCGAGACGAAGTTCGGCCAAATCTCAAGTTCAACCAGCGCGATGACGTCGGGACGGACGGCGTCAAGAAAGCGATTGACGGAGCGCGAGAAGTCGAGCGGATAACGCACGACGGTCGCCGTGTTCGAATAGAGCTCGCGAGCGCGAGCGATGCCCGTGTCCGTAGTGACCGAAATCACGACATCGGCATGATCCTTCAGCAACGGAACAAGGTGTCGAAGAGCGTTGACCTCTCCGACTGAAACCGCGTGCAACAGCACTCGACCTTTGAGTCCGGGTTTTACGTCATCAAGCCGAGGCGCGTGGCCGAATCGCTCACGCCAACCCGCGCGCTTTTTCCCGAGCCACCACGGTGCGGTGACCAGTGCGATGGGGATGTAAGCCAGATCGAGAAGATTCATGCGTGCGAAAGAATCAGGAAATGGGCAGGCCGGGATTCGAACCCGGAACCCTTCGCGTGTAAGGCGAATGCTCTGGCCGTTGAGCTACCCGCCCCATGTTCCGAACCAACATTAGGCGCGGAGTGACGGGCAATGTTGTTGCGTCGAATCGGGATTGTCGGTACAACATCATGAGGCGCGGCAATTCGCGCGATCTCAAAAGCTGCTTCGCAGAGGAACCACCCGATGACGATGTCTCCGATGTCTCGACGCGATGTTTTGAAAGTATCCGCGCAAATCGCGGCGGGCGGTTTGATCGCTCCGATTGCGTTGGGCAGATCGGCGAATATCGTCGGACAGGATGTGATCCGCGTCGGTGTGATCGGATGTGGCGGACGAGGCACGGGCGCTGCGGTGAACTCGCTTGAGGCTCACGAATGTACTCGCATCGTCGCGCTTGCCGACTTGATGCCGGATCGAGTGCAGAGCTCGTTCGGCCAATTGAATTCCGATGAAATCAAGGAGCGATTCGGGGATCGGATTTCGATCCCGAAAGATCACTGCTTCAGCGGCTTGGATGCGTATCGCAAGTTGCTCGCGTTGCCGGATATCGATCTTGTGATTCTGGCGACGAGTCCCGGATTCAGGCCGACACATTTCGAAGCGGCGGTCGCTGCAGGGAAACATGTGTTCATGGAGAAGCCCGTCGCGGTCGATCCGGTCGGCGTGCGCAAAGTCATCGCCGCCGGCGAGGTCGCGACATCGAAGGGGCTCTCTGTGGTCACGGGAACACAGCGGCGCCACGAGGACACTTATCTGGAGGCGATGGAGCGAGTGCACGCAGGCGATCTCGGCGAGATCATGGCCGGACGCTGCTATTGGAACCAAGGCGCTCTGTGGGTGCACAATCGCCGACCCGAGTACAGCGACCTGGAGTGGCAATGTCGCAACTGGTTGTACTTCACCTGGCTGAGCGGCGATCACATCGTTGAGCAACACGTGCACAACATCGACGTGATGAACTGGGTGCTCGGCGGACCACCCGTGCGATGCGTCGGGATGGGCGGAAGGCAATCCCGCACCGGCGAGGAATACGGACACATTTACGACCACTTCGCGATCGAGTACGAATACGCGAACGGCGTGTGCGTCAGCAGCATGAGTCGACAGATCGAGGGCACTCCGGGTCGCGTGGAGGAAGTCGTCGTCGGATCCAAAGGCACGCTGCGCATGTCCCCCGGACGCGCTGAAATCACGGGCAAGTCCTCATGGCGCGCGAAAGAGGAAACGACGAATCCTTATGTTCAGGAGCACGTCAATCTCATTCGCAGCATCCGTGGAGAGGGCCCCAAGCTCAACGAGGCGCGGCGCATCGCGGAATCGACACTGACCGCCATCATGGGACGCATGTCGGCATACACGGGGCAGGTTGTGACCTGGGATTTCGCGCTGAAGGAGAGCAGGCTTGATCTCATGCCTCCGGATCTCGCGAGCGGATCCATCGCGCCGTGGAGCGTCGCGATACCGGGCAAGACCAAACTTGTCTAAAGCGATTCGCAGTTACTCTTTGATGATGCGCTTGGCTTCCCAGCGGCCCATTTCCTGCCACTTGTCCGGAGCGGTGCGATATTCAAAGGTTGCGACGTAGCCCGAGTCGGAGAAGACGTAGACATATCGATAGTCAAGGTTTCGACCTGACATGCGGTCATTACCTTCGAGTATCAATGTGCGAGTGAGCTCGTTGTAGTCGCCGAATGCGGAGACCGATGACGTCGCCAAAGTGTCAATCGCGGAGAGCGTGTACTTCTGCATGCGCGTGTCGAATCCGAATGTCATGCGCGCCGTGATCTTCGGTCGCTCGCCGTCTTTGGTGTTCACGTTGAGTTCGTAGAAACGACCGCCGAAGATCGCTTCCCCTTTGGACAGACTTCCGTACTCCAGTTCGGTGCCGGGCATGACCACGAGCTTTCCGCTCACGTCGAATTCGCCGACGAGTTGCTCGAGCACCTTGTGCTGCTCGACGGGAAGACCTGAAGTCGCAAGACTGTTCAGGAAGAAGGATTTGTTGTCCTGCGCGTGAGGATCCTCCTGCGCGAAGGTGGCGGTGGCTGAAAGTGCGGACACGAGTGCGTAGATAAATGTGCGCTTCATGAGTGAGATCTCCGGCTCTGCAGGCGAAGCATGTGAATGAGAAACGGCCCGCCGATCACCGCCGTGAACACACTCAACGGAAGTCGACCGGTGGGCGGAGTGATGGTTCGCACGAGGGTGTCACCGCAGATGAGCAAAAGTGCACCGATTGCGGCGGCGCCCGCGACGAGCGGCCGATGGCGCGGCCCCGCGAGCAGTCTGTAGATGTGCGGACAGATCAACCCGACGAATCCGATGGGGCCCGCGATCACGACGGCGGATGCGGACAAGACGCCGCCGATCAAAAACAACTCGCGACGAAGTTTCCCCAGCGCGACGCCGACGCTGACAGCCTCATCCTCCCCCAGTGAAGCTGCATCCATGGCGGGACCGAGCATCGCCGCGCGGACGATGCAAGCCAGCACCATCGCACCGATGGCGAAGAGTTGGGGCCATGACAATTCGTTTTCACGGATGCCACCTAGGAAGGCGCTCGCGGCGCCTCGAGCCTGTTCGGGCGGCATGATCTGATGCACGAACTGCGTGAGCGAGGCACCCATGATGCCGATGATGACACCCACAAGTACAACGGTGTGCGGGCGCAGTCCGCGGGGTCCGGTTGCGAGTCTGTACACGATCAACAGTGCCGCGAGAGCGCCGATGATCGCGGCGATCGTGGACCAAGGCCCGGCCCAAACGAACTGTCGTCCGTGCCCCGCAACGGACATCCCAAACGCCAGCAGGCTCATGGCGAGTCCGGAGCCGCTTGCGACCCCCAAAAGGTCAGGCGTCGCAAGGGGATTGCGCATCAGGGATTGGAGCACAACGCCCGAAGCGGCGAGTGCGGCTCCGACGATTGTCGCGGCGACGATACGGAAGCCACGGAGATCCAAGATGGCAGGATCGCTCCAAGCGGCCCCGGCGGGACCGGCAAACAGTGAGATCGCCGCGGCGATGATCACGCCAAGCGAGACGCAGGCCAACGGAATGGTTGTTTTGGAGGTCATCAACTGAATCAAAGCCTACCACGGTCGAAGGGTGCGAGTCGGGCAGACACGAGGGGTGAGAGTCGCCTAAACTTGGAACCCCGATGCACGCGCAAAGGGATGATTCGGAGATGACACGTGGCGAAGAAGTCTTTCAACTGCAAACTCGTGACCCCCACCGCCGCCTTGGTGAATGACCCGGTGACTTACGCATCGGTTCCCGCGTGGGACGGTCTGATGGGCTTTCTGCCCGGCCGCGCCCCGATTCTGGGACGTCTGGGTACCGGCGAGTTAACGCTCGAGTACGCGGACACCGAGAAGACCAAGGGCGGATCGCGTTCGTTCGTGATCAGTGGCGGCATCATCCGCATGGATAATGACCAGATGACCATTCTCGCGGAACACGCCGTGGCCGCGGAGGAGTTGACCGTCACCGGTGCGGAGGCCGAGCTCAAAGGAGCGAAGGATCAACGCGCTCAGGATTTCGCACGCGCGAAGCTCACGGTCGTCAAGCGCGGCGGCGGCATCTGATCAGGCGATCACACTCGTTTCGACCACACGGACCTGAACAAGGTCCGTGTTTGTTTTTCGATCACGCGCGTCGACTTGTCGCGCGATCGATATCCCGCTTGGCTTCGCGTTTGGCGATTGACTGACGCTTGTCGTGCTTGGTTTTGCCCTTACCGACGCCGATGAGCAGTTTCGCGAAGCCGTTTTTGAAATAAAGCTTCAGCGGAACGATCGTGTACCCCTTCACCTGCATCTTCTTGGCAAGTTTCACGATCTCGCCCCGGTGCGCAAGAAGCACACGCGAGCGCTTTGGCTTGTGTCCGTACGCGGCGCTCGGTCCGTATTCGCCGATCTCGACATTCATCAAAATCAGCTGGCACGGCTCCGCGGCAGCTTTCACGAATCCTTCATTGAGCGACACATGACCCATGCGAACGCTCTTCACTTCGGAACCTTGCAACGCGATACCGACTTCGAGCGAGTCCTCGATGTCATAATCGAACCGGGCGCGCCGGTTTTCGATCACTTTGTCATCGGTGACTTCCTTCTTGGTCATCGCTGCACGCTTACTCGCATTTCACGCGGTTGGAGATCGCACCGACCGAATCGACGATCACTTCGACAGTGTCGCCCGCCTTTAGGAAGACGGGAGGAACGCGGGTGAAGCCTACGCCGCTGGGAGTGCCGGTCAGAATCAGTGTTCCGGGGAGTATCGTGGTGCCGCGACTGATCTCGTGAATCAGGGTGGCCACGCTGAAGATCATGTCGTTGGTGTTGGCGTCCTGCATCACGCCGCCGTTGAGCATGCATCGAACTCGGAGGTTCTGCGGATCCGGCACAGCCGAAGCGGGAACGACTTCAGGCCCGATCGGACAGAAGGAGTCGAAACTTTTGCCGCGATTGAACTGTCCGCCGGAGCCATCCTTTTGCCACCAACGAGCGGAGACATCGTTCGCCGCGACGTAGCCGAGGACACAAGAGAGCGCGTGTTCAAGAGGAACATCGCGCGCGAAAGAACCGTCAGGTTTGGTGCCGACGATGACGCCGAGTTCGGCCTCGAAGTCCACCTGTTCACGATCGGCGCAGACCGCGGGGATCACGATGTCTTCACCGGGAAGCGTGACGGCCATCGGGTTTTTGGTGAAGAGCATGGGGCGAGTGGGCGGGGCCTTGCCTTGTTCGGCGGCGTGCGCCGCGTAGTTCTGCCCGACTCCGATGACATGGCGGATCAGGATTTCGCCTGCGGGCGAATCGATCGCGATTCCAAAGCGTGTGCGAATGAGTTTCATGTGTTGCTTTCAGACGACTTCGATTTCACCGGGATCGGAGCACAGACCCGCGGCGTTGCCTTCGCGAAGAAGTTTGCGAATCGCATCGCGGCCGGAGGCCCCCATGTCGACCGTCAGACGGGTCACATACAATGAAACATAATGATCAATGCGTTCAAGATCGGGGGTTTCCGTGCCGCTGTTTTTCGCATTGAGTTCGGCGAAGGGCACCGTGTACTCAAGCGCTTCGCGGCGATGCGCGAGTGCGTAGTCGACCGACGCACGAAGGATCCGAACGACTTCCGCCTGACTGCCGGGGCCGAAGCGCGCGTCGAAGTCGCGGCGAATGGCGTTGATCCCCAGCGGCAACGGGAGATTGCGGGTGGACTTCCACCATGCACCGAGATCCTCGATGCGTCGCAAGCCGACATCCTCGTACGACACTTGCGCTTCATGGATGACAAGTCCCGCGTGGACTTTCTTCTCGGCCACCGCGGGAATGATGCGATCGAACGGCAACTCGACGAATCGCGCCTCGGGCTTCAGCGATGGGCGACCGAGCAACAGTCCGAGCACCATGAACGCGGTGGTTTTGCGTCCCGGGATCGCGATCGTGACGGACGGGTCGCGCAGCGCTTCGATCGTCGCGAACTCGATGTTGTCCTCGTGGCGAACCAGTTTGGGGCCGTAGCCTTCGCCGAAGGAGGAGCCGCAGTGCGTGATGAGGTAGCGGCGTGAAGCCTCGGCGTACGCTCGAACGCTGAGCGCGGTGATGTCGTAATCGCCATGATCGATCGCGCGCCGGTTGAACTGTTCGATATCACCGGGAATCGGCTCGAAGGAAAATCGACCGGTGTCGATCGAGGGCTTTCCGAGTTCGCCGGGCCAGCGCGAGCCGTCGGGACGAATGCGACCTGTGATCGGCCACCACATGAAGCAATCGTCGGGGTCGCCGGAATGAGCGAGTGTAAGGGAATGGCGCGATGAGGTCATGAGTTCTCGAGGGCTGCTCGTTCCATGTGTTCGTCGGCGCGACGGACGGCGCGGCAGAAGGCTTCGATGAGTTCGGGATCTTTCACGCCGCGCTCGCGCTCGACTCCGCTGGAGACATCGACCGCGTACGGGCGCACGATGCCGATGGCCTGAGCGACATTGTCGGGAGTGAGACCGCCGGCGAGCATGATGGGGCGCGGCGCGGTATCGAGGAACGGCGAGAGCGCGTTCCAATCGATCGGTTCGCCCGATCCGGCGCGGACACCATCGACAAGAATCGCGGCGACTTCGTCGACGACCGCCCAACGATCCAACTCGGTCGAAAAGGTGTGCGGATCGAAGGCAATCGCCTTGAGGACATCCGGCCCGCAGCTTTTCACCGTGCGTACATCCTCATCGCCGTGCAGTTGATTCATGGCGAGGAACGGGCAGGCTTCCTCGATATCACAAAATTCGTCGACATCGGGATCTCGAAAGACCCCCACAGCGCTCACCCACGGAGGGAGCAGTGAAATCAGAGCGTCGGCGTCGGAGGGATCGATGTATCGAGGGGAATCCTTGACGAAGACGAATCCAACGGCGTCAGCGCCGGCTTCGATGGCGACAGCGAGTGTGTCTTCATCGGTGATTCCGCAGATCTTGATGCGAGTTCTGGCCATGAGTTCGGGGATGATAGAGGGCGGGGAGGGATTCGGGACTGAAATGTGTCCGAAGGGAGTTCTTCGCGTCTATAGTCGATGCCCCGATTTCGGTGGCGGCCGCGTGGTGGCGGTGCCGGGGTGGTGTCGAACAATCGAGGTTGATCCAATGGCGGCGTATTCGAAGGGCTTGGAAGGCGTCATCGCGGCAGAGACGAAGATGTCATTCATCGACGGCGAGAAGGGAATTCTCGAGTACGTCGGCATCCCGATCGGCGACCTCGCCTCACACTCGACGTTTGAGGAAACGGTGTTCCTGCTTTGGAACCAACGCTTGCCGAAAGCGGATGAGTTGAAGGCTTTCGAGGCGGACATCCGCTCTCGCTATGCGCTCAACCCGAACCTCGCCAAGATGATCAAGGACTTCCCGAAGACGGCCGAGCCGATGCACGTGCTTCGCACGCTGATGTCGGCGCTGGGACTCTTTGACGCCAAGCCCAACGCGATCGATGCGGCATCGCTGCGCGACAAAGCGCTCACCGCGTTGGCTCAGGCCCCCGCGATGCTCGCGGCGTTCCATCATCATCGTCAGGGCACGACGATGCCGGCTCCCGATGCGAGCCTCGCATTGGCTGACAACTTTCTGTACATGCTGAACGGCAAGAAGCCGACATCGACGATGGCCAAGGCCCTCGATGTTTGCTTGATCCTGCACACGGATCACGGACTTAACAACTCGACATTCTCAGCGCGCAGTGTCATTTCAACCGAAAGCGACATGTACTCGGCATTGACCGCGGCGGTGGGAAGCCTGCGCGGCCCTCTGCACGGCGGCGCGAACGAAGGCGTGATGCGGATGTTGAATCAGATCCCGAATGTGGACGCGGCAGAAGCGTTCATCCAGGACAAGCTGGCGAAGAAGGACAAGATTCCGGGATTCGGACATCGCGTCTACAAGTCCTATGACCCGCGCGCGAAACACCTCAAGGTGTTGGCGAAGCAGTTGGCCCAGGATACGGGCAACATGGATCTCTTCGAGAAGTCCACGCGCATCGAAGGCGTGATGGAGCGCGAGAAGGCGGCCAAGGGAATCTATCCGAACGTCGACTTCTATTCAGCCACGACGTATCACTGCATCGGACTTCCGCTTGATTTGTTCACCCCGATGTTCGTGTTGTCGCGTGTCGGTGGTTGGGCGGCGCACATCATCGAGCAGTTGAGCGACAACCGTCTCTTCCGCCCGGATGTTGATTACAAAGGTCCTCATGCACAGCCGTATGTCCCGATGGCGGCTCGCTAACTGATTCGTTTGAGCATGCAACGAAAAACCCCGCGCTGCTTGGCGCGGGGTTTTGTATTGGTGTTTCAGGGATTCCGAACGAGACTCAGACGCCCAGCTTTTCACGGAGCGCTTGCATGCTCGCGCGACAGACTTCGCGGTTGGGGAGCGGAACGTAGTCAAACTCAACCAAGATACCGGAATCCTTCATGGTCGCGTTCATGTTCATGCGGGGATACGAGGAGTATCTGGGCGGACGGGCGATGAGGCGTCCGCCATCCTCGGTGTAATTCGACTCGACGATCGCATAGCCTCGATCTCGAAACATCTCCTCGGCAGCAGTCATCAACATCTGCATGGTGACGCTTGCCGGCATGACGGCGGAAACCGTGCCGCCGGTTGAGGTGTGGACCTCACCGGGATTGGTCGCGGCGGTTTTCGTCGTCGCACACGCACCCGACCACAATCCAACCAAGGAGAGCACGCACAGCGAAACGATGGAGGAGGAGCGATAAGACATGAGAAAGTGACTCCGAAACAGAGACCCGAGTGTTGGACGAGCATTCCCGTCGGAAGACTCATCGGAGAGAGAATAGGCACGCAGGCGACTTGATCCGATCAAGTTGCGAACCTTTACTTGAGACCCCGGGAGTACGGGGTAAAGACCGAAAGATCGGGCACGGACAGGGGTCCGTTGCCGTCAGTCCTTTCTTATTTGGGGAAGTTCATGGCGTTTCGCGTGAAGGCTCGTAGCGGTGAGTCAGTTGATCAGATGATGCGCCGTTTCAAGAAGTTGTGTGAGAAAGAAGGTCTCACCAAGGACATCAAGCGCAAAGAGCACTACGAGAAGCCGTCTGAGCGTCGCCGCCGCGCGGACCGCAAGAGCTTCACTCGTCGTGGCAAGGACGACTTCGGCCCTGTGAAGGCCGAGAAGAAGTCGGACAAGTAATCCAATCCAAGTCCCGTCGCCCCAATGCGATGGGCGATCGGGATCCGTAACCGTATTCACCGGCGAGCGAAACCGCCGGTGCGTGCACTTTGTGTTATTGCACGAACATGCCCCGGCCTGTCGATACAAAGCCGTCATGGGTTTGGACGACAGACTCGACAGTCACCCCTATCGGAGAGCACAGGAATGAGTCAGGCGCTCTTGAACAACGGAATGAAACAGAAAGTGTGGATGCGGCTTTTGGCTGCGATCGTGAGCATCGTCGGCGTGATGGGTGCCTCGGCTCCCGCAAGTGCGCAGGATGCGGTGGCGCAAAGTGTCGCAGATCAGGTCGGAGGCGGCGGGCATGCCTCTGGTCACGTCAGCGGCGGCGAAGCGAATCTGGTACTGCCGCGAGTCGATGGGCAGGAGTTCATGGGCGTCACCGGCGACAAGCTGATGTACGGCGGCTTGGTGGTGTCGGCGCTGGGCATGTTGTTCGGCTTGGTGATTTACGGACAGCTCAAGAACCTTCCGGTTCATAAGAGCATGCTCGAGATCTCGGAACTGATCTATGCGACGTGCAAGTCGTACATGGTCCAGCAGGGCAAATTCCTGATGGTGCTGTGGGCGTTCATCGCGATCGCGGTCGCGTGGTACTTCGGCTGGCTGATTCCGAATCCCACCGGCGGACACGGCATGCCGATGAGCAAGGTTGCGTTGATCCTGATCTTCAGCCTCGTCGGTATCGCAGGTTCGTACGGCGTGGCGTGGTTCGGCATTCGCGTGAACACGTTTGCGAACAGCCGCGCGGCATTCGCTTCTTTGATGGGCAAGCCGTTCCCGTGCTATGCGATTCCGCTGAAGGCCGGCATGTCGATCGGCATGGCGCTGATCAGCGTCGAACTGCTGATCATGTTGGGCATCTTGCTGTTCGTTCCCGGCGACGTGTCGGGCGCATGCTTGATCGGATTCGCGATCGGCGAATCACTCGGCGCGTCCGCTCTTCGTATCGCGGGCGGTATCTTCACGAAGATCGCGGACATCGGTTCCGACTTGATGAAGATCGTCTTCAAGATCAAGGAAGACGATGCTCGTAACCCGGGCGTGATCGCGGACTGCGTGGGTGACAACGCGGGCGACTCGGTCGGCCCCTCCGCCGACGGATTTGAAACCTACGGCGTGACGGGTGTCGCGCTGATCTCGTTCATCCTCTTGGCGATCAACCAGAGCACTGCAGGTGCCGACTATCAGGCTGTTCAGGTTCAGTTGCTCGTGTGGCTTTTCGCGATGCGCATCATCATGGTGGTCGCTTCGGCACTCTCCTACTTCATCAATGAGGCGATCGCCAAGGCGAAGTATGCCAATGCATCAAAGATGGATTACGAGCACCCGCTGACCTCGCTGGTCATCCTGACCTCGGTCGTCTCGGTGATTCTGACGTTTGTCGCGTCGAAGATGTTGATCCCGACCATCGCCGGAGATGACTCCTGGTGGTGGCGCTTGTCACTCATCATCACCTGCGGAACGGCGGCTGGCGCGATC
>JBKDPX010000375.1:0-2877 GCA_046342165.1 Phycisphaerales bacterium
GATCAACGACAAGCACATCGAACTCATCCTCTCGCAAATGCTGCGCAAGGTGAAGATCGAAAGCCCCGGCGACACCGACCTGCTCCCGCAGGAAGTCGTCGATCGCTACACCTACAAGCAGAAGAATCGCGAGATCGAAAGCTTCGTTCGCATCACCGATGCCGGCGGCACCGAACTCCAAGTCGGAGCCCTCGTCGCCAAGCGTGATGTCCGTGAAGCCAACGTGCGTGCTGAAGCCGCGGGTCGCGAACCCGCCAAGACCAAGCGCGCTCGTCCGGCCGCCGGACGAACCCTGCTCCTTGGTATCACCAAGGCGGCGCTCTCCAGCGAGTCGTTCCTCTCGGGCGCATCCTTCCAGGAAAGCACCAAGGTCCTCACCGAAGCCGCGCTCCGCGGCGCAAGCGACGACCTGATCGGCCTCAAGGAGAACGTGCTCCTCGGCCACTTGATCCCGGCGGGTACGGGCTTCCGTCCCTACCAGGATCTGCGCGTGAAGCCCCTTGTCGAACTCCCCGCCGAAGACCTCGACGAAGACTTCGACATGCTCGACGACGCTCAGATCGTCGAAACCATGAGCGAGCCCAAGGCCAACATCGCCCCGGCGTCCACCGACGGCCCGCTCCTCTGATCCGTTCTCGTTGACCCCTCCAAGAACCGTCGCACTCGCGGCGGTTCTTTTCTTTTTACCGCCGTATGACAGACGCTTCCGCGCGCCCCACGAGTTCCTTCAGCGCTTGCTCGGAGAGCACCGGGAAGTCGACCGTGCCCGTCAACGCCGCAAGTCGCGCATACCACTCGCAACTGCCGCAGCCCGTCGAGCAGCCGGTTTGATCCTTGATCTGTTCAAACGAAAGCCCTCGCTTGGCGAGTTCGCTGATCTCACGAAACGTTACTTCATGACAGACACATCTGTTCACCGCCATGTCGCACCGTCCGGCACATAGTGCGTGTTCTCCGTCCCCACAGAGCCGATCGAAAACACATCATCAACGAGCCACTGCGATTCAGCCGCGATCCCACGCACCGAGCCGTCCGCGCGGCTGGACACATTCACCTTCTGTTTGCCCATGTGTCGAAAAGCCGTGGTGGGGGACTCATTCACTTCCCACGCGCCTCCTGAAAACAACAGCGGCGGATCCAAAAGCGCGCAATTCGCAGGGCGTGAAGAACCCGTCGGCAAAAGCGTGTCCGCAAAGACCATCAATTCCGTCGGCACTTCAATCTCGAACATTCGACGCCACGGACGATGCCCGATCGATGAGCCCCAACCCGGCGTTTTCGATGGACTCAAGTAGTATCCGTTGTATCCATAGGTGCTGGTCGGCCGGCG
This sequence comes from Phycisphaerales bacterium, assembly GCA_046342165.1. Lineage (GTDB taxonomy): Bacteria > Planctomycetota > Phycisphaerae > Phycisphaerales > UBA1924 > JBEIUO01. Next base: position 1,331 of record JBKDPX010000375.1, read on the forward strand.
ACTCGGGCCTTGCGGCGCGTAAGTACCCCAAGACTGCGACGGACATTCGAAGACTCCGCCTTTTTCGGTGAGTGCCGCGCCGATGTATGGTGCGATGAAGCCGACGCTCGGATCCGGAGCGACGTTCGGAGCTCCGTGGCTTCCGAACCAGAAAATCTGCTCGCCATTCACCAAGTCCGCTTCTTCCCAATACGCCAGCGGCATGCAACGCTCGCGATAATCACCCGCGTACATCGTCCAAGCCGTCACCAACTGTCGATCGTTCGACATACACGCCGTCTTGCGCGCACTCTCACGCGCCTTGCCCAACGACGGCAACAGCAATCCGACGAGCAGTGCGATGATCGCGATGCACACCAGAAGTTCGATCAATGTGAAGGCGCGGCGTTTCATCGACCGGCCTCCACATCCGCGCGCTCGCTCTCGCGCAATCTCGACAAGAGCGCAGTTCGATCCGCAGGATCGATCACGCCGTCAAGATTGACATCTCGTGTGCCGATTCCACGCTCCCATGCGTACAGATCATCGATGCCTGTCACTCCATTCGCGTCAACGTCGTAGTTCGATGCATCGCCACCGTACGCCGACAGCCCCCCGGCACCCGTGCTGAAGATCATCCCGCCCGCAACCGCGGGACTCGCGCCCGATCCCGGCGCGGTTTGAACGATGAACCCCGATGTCTGCGGCGCTGCATCGAGCGATAACACGAAAAGTTCGTTCGAAGTCGCATACGAGTCCGTCCCGCGAGGCGACAATCCGCAGATCAGGCGCGCACCCGCTGCGGTTTCATTCAGGATCGGCTGCATCGACCAGCCGCCGAAGTGTTGATACTCGCTGTCATCGATCAAGCCGTCGGCATCCGTATCAACCCAAGTCGAAACCGCCGAGTTCCACAACACGGTCGCGCTCGCGCCAAAATCGCGAAACAGTTCGATCGCCTGCACGCTTCCGTACGCCGGCAGACCCGTCGACAACACGATTCGCCCGTCAGCAAGAACCACAGGTATCGACGATGTGCGATTGCTCGGTACGCTCCAGCGCAACACGCCCGTCGCCGCATCGACCTTCACGAGATTCGCGCTCACGATGCCGCCCGAGAACGCGTAGGTCGCCGCGTACACCGCGCCGTTCGGTCCTGCGATCGTCGACGGGCCGCTCACCGCGACGCCGCCGAAAAATCCGTTCCCGTCCGGACTCTCAACGCTCCACAGCGGCATCGGCGAAGTCGCGCTGTCCACCAAGTACGCGCGCAATGTTCCGGCGAAACCTTCCGTGTAGTTGCCCACAGTGGAGACAAACACCACGTCGCTTCCGCTGATCGCTGCCGGCAGATAGGTCGGCGAGTTCCCGCTCGATCCGCCGATCGCCGCGCTCCACACGATCGCGCCGGGCGAGTAAGGATTCGTCGCGGCGTCATACGCATCCACATTGATCGCGTACAGCTTGCCTGAACTCCCCGCGCCGTCGTAATCCGTGATGAAACATCGATCGCGTCCGAGGCGATCCTGCGTCACGACCGGAGAAGCATTCACGATCGAACGCGTCAG
>JBKDPX010000376.1:0-2047 GCA_046342165.1 Phycisphaerales bacterium
CAGGCAAGGACTACATGATCTCCAGCACGCAGAACCACTGGACGATGGAAGGTCGCACCGCGATCGTCCGCTCCATCGATCTGCCGCGCTGGCGCAAGTTCGCTGATCATGTCGGCCACGGCGGCGAAACGTTCTACGGCAAGCAGGCGGATCTCAAAGTCGGTGAATTGCTCGGAGATCTGAGCCATACGCCGCCGAATGTCTCGATCTACGACAACCCGTACAACGCATCGCCCGCCGATGCGGTCGCGGGATCGGTCTTCTCCAAGGGTCAGCAGTGGGGCATGACGATCGACCAAAGCATGTGCACCGGTTGCGGCGCCTGCACGATCGCATGTCAGGCCGAAAACAACATTCCCGTTGTCGGCAAGAAGGAAACCGCCAAGGGCCGCGAAATGACGTGGATTCGCGTCGATCGCTACTTCGCCGGCGACGACTTCAACAACCCCGAGACCATGCACCACCAACCGGTGGCGTGCGTGCACTGCGAAAACGCGCCGTGCGAAACCGTGTGCCCCGTCAACGCGACCGTGCACGGCCCCGAAGGTATTAACTACATGGTCTACAACCGCTGCATCGGCACGCGGTATTGCGCCAACAACTGTCCTTATAAGGTTCGTCGATATAACTTCTTCGAGTACGGCAAGCACACCTTCAACGGCGACTACGTCGGCAAGGACCTGCTCGAGAAGGTCATGCCCGAGCGTGGCGGCGTCAATGGTTCCAACGTTCATAATAAGATCAACGTGAACCTCATTCCGCCCCGCCTGCGCGAGAAGCTCGCGGAGATCGAGCGCATGGGCAAGAACCCAAACGTCAGCGTTCGCATGCGCGGCGTCATGGAGAAGTGCTCCTACTGCGTGCAGCGCATCAACGCCGCCCGCATCGAGTGCAAGCTCGCCGACATCCGTGACAGCGCAGGTAACCACACGGTTCCGGAAGGTTTCTTCCAGGCCGCTTGCCAGCAGGCGTGCCCCAGCGACGCGATCGTCTTCGGCGACATCCTGCAGAAGGAATCGAAGGTCGCCAAGATGCGCGACAATGCGCGTTCTTATATGTTGTTAGGTTATATCAACACGCGTCCGCGCACGAGCCACATGGTGCGCGTCATGAATCCGAACCCCGCGCTGGTCAGCGCCGAGCGCAGGGCCGAGTGGGACGTCGCTCCGGGATCGCACGGCGGCGGACACGGTTCGGGTCACGAAGGGCACGATCATCCGCCCGCGCATTCGTTCCACATTGACAATCGCCGGCGCGCCGGTGACAAGGGCTACGCCCTCAGCCTGAATGTCCTCACCGGAGGCAACTCATGAGTTCGATTCCCGATCGCTTGAACGTTGAACGGCTCGCGGGACTTTCCGCGCCCGTTCGCACCGCTCCTCCGCCCGGCACCGGTGACGGCACGCTCGTCGAAGATCCCGCGGTGCGCGCACCGCTCGTGCTCAACGGGCGCTCCTTCAAGGAAGTCACCGACATCATCTGCGGATACGTCGAGAACAAGCCGCCGCAGTGGTGGCTTCCGATGTTCCTCATCGCCTCGCAGATCGCCGGTATCGGCGGACTCTTCATCGGATACCTCGTGGTCACCGGTATCGGTGCGTGGGGCCTCAACAACCAGGTCGACTGGGCCTGGGACATCACCAACTTCGTCTTCTGGATCGGTATTGGCCACGCGGGAACGCTCATCTCCGCCATCTTGTGCTTGCTTAAGCAGAAGTGGCGTACGGCCGTCAACCGCGCCGCGGAAGCCATGACCATCTTCGCCGTCATCTGCGCGGCGACCTTCCCCGGCATTCACATCGGACGTCAGTGGATGGCGTGGTTCCTCTTCCCGATCCCCAATTCCAACTGGATTTGGCCCAACTTCAAGAGCCCGCTGCTGTGGGACGTCTTTGCCGTGTCCACGTACGGAACCGTTTCGTTCCTCTTCTGGTACATGGGCATGATTCCCGATCTCGCGACCCTTCGCGATCGCGCGGATCAACGCCTGCGCGCCTCGCCCACCGGGCCGGTGCTTCTGCCGTTCCTCAAGATCCGCGTCGATCAG
>JBKDPX010000377.1:0-5083 GCA_046342165.1 Phycisphaerales bacterium
CACACAGACCGTCGGCGCCGCGTCCTTGAGGCGCTTCAGAAAGTTCGGGCCGGTGTAGATGGCGGCCAGTCGTCCGTATTGGAACAGGTCGGTCAGATGCGCGTCGCCGCGCGTCGCCGCTTCCCGCGGCAATGCGCCCGCGAGATACAGGTTGCGCCAGATGCTGCGATACGCGACGACGCGGTCGTCACTCAGCGATGCGCGCAGTTTCCCGCCGTCCTCACGCAGGAACTCCAAGCCTTCGGCAAGCATCATGATCGGCAGTTGGCTCTCCTCGCCGAGCGGTTGTGAGAAGAGATAAGAACCTGTTTTGTCTTGGAAGTCCTTGGCAAGCGGAACCAGGTCGCGCCAATGGCTCGGAAGCGATTGCGCGCTCAAGCCGCCGGATTCAAGCAGCGATGTGTTGACGAGCAGTGATTGCGGATTGACGTACCAAGGAAGCGCAAGCGTGCGTCCGCCGATGGAGCACATCGATGCCGCGCCGGGGAGATACGAACCGCGTGTTTCACCGTCGAGCAGCGGCGTCAGGTCGGCGAAGGCGCCACGGTTCGCGAATCTCGCAAAACTAAGATCCGGCGTGTTCACGACATCAGGCGCGCGATCCGCGGCGGCGGCGGTGACGAGTTTGCGTTCCAGCGCGTCGTACGGAACATCGACCCACTTCACGTCGACGTTCGGGTGCGCGGTTCGAAAGACGCCGATTCGTTCGGCGATGAAGTCGTCGAAGAACGGACTGAGCGCCAGCGTCCAGAATGTAAGAACCGGACGATGAGATGTCCGGTGTGCGCATGAAGCCAAAGCGCCGAGGCCTGAGGCCAGACCCAGCTTGAGCACGTCACGCCGAAGGAGGCTGACGTCGCGAATCACTGAGGATCGATCTCCGGATCCTTCGGCGACCACATGACGGCCTTGGTGGATCGCCATGTGGAACCGACCTGCTTGAACAGCGTGGTCGGATCCTTGAGTTCGGCATGGCCGTCGACGAATCCGATGTTGCCGCCGCCACGGATGGCGAAGGGGAGGTCGCGACGACGCGGATGGCGATACCAGGGGATGTAGCTCTTGGGCTGCTGCGAGAAGTCCGTGCCGTACTCGGCCGGGCGGTCAAAGCCCGCGTTCAACGACGCATCGTTGACGCCGTTGCCCGCGCCGAAGCGCTCGGCGGGGGTGCCGAAGGTTCCCATCGTGGACTGCGTGTACCACTTGGCCTGATCGGTGACGCCGCGGAATGTCGCCCAGGATTCGGCGAGCAGCATCATGCGGTCTGTGAAGTCGACGTTGATGTCGAAGCCCTTGCCGTTCGCGGAGCCGTTGGGGCCGCCGGGACGCACGGGGGATCCGACCGTGCCGACGGCGGAACTGGCCCAGTAGTTCATGGTGTACGAGCGCGAACCGTCGATGTGGTTTGGACAAGAGAGAACGCCGCCGCCGAGTGTTTGGTAACCGGTGACGGGCTGATCGGCGGGGTCGGCCTGCGGGAGATATGGCCCGAGGCGGATCTCGTCGAACCAGTATTCCGCCAGTCGTCCGCCGCCTTGGATCATGTTGGGAGAAAACTTGCCCTTGAAGTCGTTGGCGTACACCGTGAGCGCCATCGTGATCTGGCGCGTGTGGTTCTGGCACTTGATCTGCCGACCGCTGTCACGCGCTTTGCCCAGCGCGGGGAGCAGAATACCGATCAGCAATGCGATGATCGCGATCACCACGAGCAGTTCGATCAGTGTGAAAGCTTTGCGATTCGATGAGAGAGAGAGGGACCTGGACATGTTCTTCGTGTTCCGGAATTGTCATGACGGCGACGAGCCGTCGTTGAGAGAGATCTTTACTTCAGCGCCGCACACGAGGCGCGTTCAACCAACGCCGCATCCACGAGCGAGCGACGGCCGGGCGTGTTGCCGTCGATCAGGTTCTGCATCAATTCGCTGACCGCCATCCTTCCGATGTCGATCAGTGGCTGACGGAACGTGGTCAGCGGGGGTGAAAGGTGCGCCGCGGACGCGGGATCGTCCACGCCGAGCACCGAGAGATCATTCGGGATCCGCATGCCGCAGGATTCCGCGGTGGAGTAGACATCCAGCGCGAAGTAGTACCCTGCCGCGAAGACCGCGGTCGGCTTGTGCTTGGTGAGCATCTCACGCAAGCGGCCCATGTGTTGTTCGCCGACGCGCCAGCCTTCCTCACGCAACATGAGCTTCGGATCGGGGGTGATGCCGCTCTCGATCATCTGTGAGCAAAATCCCGTCCAGCGATCGCGGTCATTGCAAATCCGCCCCGCGCCGCCGACGAACGCGATGCGCCGATGGCCGAGCGAAATCAAATGGGCGGCCGCGCGTCGACCAAGCGAGATGTTGTCCGTATCGATGCAGTGCACGTCGGGTTGGTTAAAGGTCGCGCCGACGAACATCACCGGCCGCCTCGCTTCGCCCGAGGCTCGATGCCCCGCATCAGGTTTCATCTCGACCTGGCTCTCAAACGGATTCACGAAGATGTAGCCGCGGCATTCGTTGCGCCAATCCTCGCCGTAGCGAAGCAACACGAGATCGGCGCCGATTTCATCCGCGCGCTGGCGAACGCCTTCGAGAAGCAGGCTGTGATAGGTATCCGCGAGACTCGTCTCCGCATGAAACACCAAGCCGAATCGATATCCAAGTCCCGGACGAGACTTCTGGCCGTATTGCTCGTGCACGAAGGTGCCTTTGCCCAAGCCGCGCCGAAGCACCCCGACGTTCACCAACTCCTGCATCGCGCGATGCACGGTCACGAGCGAAACGCTCATGCGCTCGCTCAGTGCTTTGGTTGAAGGCAGACGATCACCCGCCGCGAATTCGCCGCTGTCGATCGCCTCGCGTACCGCTTCACTCACGGTGAGATAGAGCGGCCGTCCGGGCTCGGGGGAGATGCTTTTGAGTCCATCCGTCATCTTGAAATCCCGATCCGACCTTTCAGTCGGATCGGGCTGAAATCAATTTATTCAGCGACGGCGACGGCCGGCCACAAGGCCGCCGAGACCGAGCAGAGCCGCGGCCGAAGGCGCCGGGATCACGCTGAAGATGTACACATTGCTGTTGCTGAAGTCGGAGATCGCGATCGTCTTGCTCGCCGCATCGTACGAGAAGTCGAACGCACCCGTGCCGCTGGTGATGTCAAAGCCGTTCAAGCTGATCGTCTTGGCGACGCCGTTGGTGTCGATCGCCTTGATGAACGTGCTGAACGAACCGCTCGCCGAAGCCGGACGATCGTTGAACATGATGAACTTGCCCAACGCGCCCAGATCGATGAACGCGAGGTTCTGCTGGTTCACGTTCGCCGCGGCGGACTGACCGCCCGTGCCGTAGTTCGTAAAGATCGCCGTGCCGCCGGCGTTCGAGATCGAGTTGTCACCGCTGCGCACGCCCTTGACGATGGCGTTGGCCGCGCGACCGTAGATGTCGCCCGTCGACGGATCGAAGGCAAGGTCACGGTTGTTGGTGCCCGGAGCCGGGAACGCGCCCGAGGGGTTGTTGTTCCAGATCATGCCGGTGCTGAGGGTGAAGATGTCGCTGCCCGTCTCGAGGTTGAATGCGCCGCGACGACCCGAGCCGGTGCCCGAGTACGCGAACTGACCCGCGGTGCTGCCCGTGCCGTTGAAGCCGGGGTCGAATGCGGGGCCCGTGAAGCCACGCAAGGTCTTGCTGGCGACGACGGTGTTGCTCGCGGTGTTGAACGATGCGTAACCACCGGCGATCGCTGCGCCCGTATCACAGCCGGCGATGAGGCGGTTGCCCTGAATCGCCATGCCCGAGAAGCCGCGGAGGTTCGGGGTCGTGAGCGAGCCGAAACGCGAACCGAAGGAAGCCGTGCCGAGTGCGTCGGAGACTTCAACGATGCCCGTGCTCAGGCTCGCGCCGGATTGATTGAAACCTGCAACGTAGAGCTTCGAGCCGTTCCAAGCGACGGCCGAAACATTCGATCCGATGCGGTTGGTCGCCGCGGGATCGACGACGCTGGTCAAGCTGATCTGCTTGATCAGGTTCATTTCGATATCGGCGGCCATCGCGGCACCCGACATCGTGGCCAACACGGCCGCTGTCATCATCAACTTACTCATCTCATCTCTCCTTACACAAAACTCGCCGTGGGAACTCTCTCCAAAGTCCGCACGACACGGAAACATTCACCTTCACTTCCGCGGTTCGTCCAACGAGGCCGAATTCGCGTTGCGCGCCGACGGATCCGAGTCGGCGAGCTTGAAGCCAAGGTGATTCGCCACAGGACGGAACGCTCCGTCACTGGGTTTGTTCAGCACGACTTCGCCCGCGCTGTCGCGAGCGACAAAGGCGGAAGATCCGCCGCCATCCAAATTCAGCGCGTCATCCGCGCCAAGTTCAATCATCAAGTCCCCGAGTTCCGGCAGGGTCATCCCCACCGAGTAGCCCGGCTGGCGCCCGTCCACCACGACGAGCCACAGCGTTCGACCGTCGGCGCTCACGCCAGCGGCGGTGCGCGGGTGCCGAATCTCCGGATCGATCCGAGCCCTCTCGCCCCGATTCTTTCCGTTCTCCACCAGCAGTCCGCCATGATCAGGATCAGTCGGCGACGCGCCGATTCCGGCCACGGCGTCCCAAGCGTCCTGCGCTTGGTCGCCGTTAAACACACCGATCTTCGCGATGCGGTCTTTCGTGAACACAAGCGAGGGATCGAATGCGCCCGCGTACTCGCGCACCGGTGAAACGATGCGACCGTCGCTGACGCTCAATCCGAGCGTGTTGGTCTCGCCTTCTGCAAGCTTGCCGAAGTAATTCGCATTGATCGCCACCGTCGCCCCGACCGAAGCCGCCCAGCGATCGGTCGGCAGCGCGATGCTGTCCGCGTCTCGGTGTTTCAGAGTCTGTGAAACAGGTTCCGTGACGAGCACTTCAATCTTCGGATTCGCAAGATCACTGCGCGCTTCGAAGATTCGAGCCGGACCCGCCGGCGTTTCACGCACGAAACTCCGGATCGCGATGGGCGTGTCATCGCCGTTCGCCATCGCGGCGACAACGGTTACAGACAACATCGCTGTCAGAGTTCGGAAACGCATGCTTGTCTCTCGCGGGCGTTATAT
>JBKDPX010000378.1:0-3004 GCA_046342165.1 Phycisphaerales bacterium
TGTCGAGGGCGTCATGGTGCGGGTGTGGCCCGGCGAAAAGGCCGAGGGATTTGCAACCGGATGGCGTATTTATCGCATCGCAGGTGAAGTGTCCGTCGCTTTCGACGGCGAAGCGGTGACGATCGCCGGTGATGGAATCGATTGTACGGAGATTAACAACGGTCCCGGTGCGAATTCGAACGGTGATTCAAAGTAATATCATCATATGAGTGACTCCTCTTCGCAGGGCGGCGGTTCGCGCGGCAATTCCGGTAAGGTTCTTGCGAGCATGCTCGAACGCCTGTTCGCGTCCATCGCCGGCGGCCCCGGACTCAACTGCAGACCACATAACAGTCGTCAACGATTGGACTGGACACGTCTTGCGAAACTGCAAGACGCCGATCCTGCGAGTTTGCTAAGAGTCTTGCTTGGTGATGCGGCGAGTTTTCGTGTGCACGCGAAAGTTCCCCAGCCACCTGATGTGGATGAAACCGAAGCGGACGAGTCGGAGTTGGAAGCCTTACGCGAACTCAAGCGACAATGGGCTGATCAAGCGGGGTTGCTTGCAAAACTCCGACTGATCGTGGAGGAAGCGAGAACATACGAGGAGGACACAGGGGTTTGGGTCTTGAATCTCGGATTCCCCTTACTCAGCCTGCCGCCTTCGTCCATGGGTGCGGCGTCGGGAACAAGACGAGTGCTTGCTCCGATCGCGTATGTTCCCATTCTAATGAGCGTGAAAACCGGTGCGGGCGCATGTATCGACATCGAATGTCACGCCGATGAAGTCGACCGTGTCTTTCCAAACGAAGCTCTGCTCGCCTGGCTCGAACAGCAGACAGGTGAACAGTTCGGCGAGATCTTTCCTGACGAAAGAGGTGATAACCCATGGAAAGAGATTTCCGAATGTGTGCGCGCGGTCGCTGACAAATTGACCATTCCCGTTCCCGAGGTGTTCGCTTCGGATGCGATGCCCACAGAGTTCGATCTGGACAACGCGCCGAATGCGGAGGATTCCGGTGAGACGCCGCGAATCGTGACAGCCGCGGTTCTCGGTTTGTTTCCGATGGCAAACGAGTCTCTTTTGCGTGACACTCAAACGCTCGCGGAAGATCCCGAACTTGAGGGGCCGATCGGCGTGTTCACGCGCGGCGATCGTCGGCTTTCCGATCTTGAATCCGAACAACACGTCCAACGTCATCCCGCCGATGATCGACTCGTCACGATGGCGGATCCGTGTCAGGCACGTGCGGTCGCCGCGGCACGAACATGCGCAGGGCTCGTCGTACACGGTCCGCCGGGCACGGGAAAGAGTCAGACGATCACGAACATCATCGGTGATCATCTCATGCGCGGCGAGCGCGTGTTGTTTGTGTGCGAAAAACGGACGGCGCTGGATGTCGTCGCGAACAGGCTTGATGGACTAGGACTCGGAACACTGTGTGCGGTCGTTCATGATCCCCAACGGGACCAGAAGGACTTGTACATGAGCATTCGCAATCAACTGGAACAGCTTCCGGACCTTGTGACACGATCGGTCGCGGAGCAAGATGTCGTTCGAACGAGTTTTGAGATTCGAAGTATCTTCGAAGACCTCTGCGCTACCCACGCGTCATTGATGCGATCAAAGACCGGTGTCGTAACGTTCACCGATCTTGTCGGCGAGTGGCTGCAGGGTGTGTCGGTTGATGCGGACGTCTCGGCATTCGCAAAAGATCTGCAACACATTCAGCTCGCGGATTTCGATCGCTTCCATGTGACGGTCATGAGTTTGTTCATGAGGGCTCAGGCTTGTGAGTTGTCCGTGAATCCGTGGGTTCACGCACGAAAGCCGTCTCTTAGCACGTTTCTGGCGATCCCGATGGATGAACATCGCGCGGCGATCGAAAAGTGCGCCGACGCGGCGCGCGATTTCGATGCGTGGCGTTCGGATGTGGTACCGCCGTTTGATCCGGCAGAAGATGTCCTCGCCCAGGCTGCCGAAAGATCCAAGCTTGCGGGCGCTTTGTCATCAGCGGCATCGGTCGATGAACATTACCGAGACTTGTGGAGCAAGCGCGACCGCACATGGCGTACGAAGGCGACGCAGACCGTGGAATCTCTCCGAGTATCGGCGGATGCACTTCGATTATCGAAGGTCGACGCTGAACTTTGGGCTCTCCTGCGCGCGTCTCAACCGAATCTCAACGATCTCGCGCGCCATATGACGGGATTGGAGAGTTACATCGCCGTCAGCGATAAATGGTGGTCATTCCTTGCTGTGGGAAAGAAGAAACTCGCTGCAGCGGCATTGTCTCTTTTAGGTCTCTCTGTTTCGCGAACGAATGCTGAACGCGGTTACGCGTTGTATGGCACGGCTCGCGCGATCATCACCATCACATCCGCGCTCGATTCCCTCGAAGGTCGTTCAACGGGCGATATGGGAACTCCGGCGGATGTGCTGGAACGCTTCGCGGCTCACGACACTCTATCCGCCGTCTTCGCCTCGCCTTCCGGCGGCGTCTCCCTGGAGAGCTTGGTTGAGGCAATCGCCCGCGGCGGTAACGCTGTGAAACTCAACGAAGGACTTCGACAAAGCGAGGATGTCGCACGAAGAATATTCGCGCTTGAATCCGAATGTACTGCGAGCGGACTGCTCAGTGACGATTGGATGAAGAAGCGTCGATCTTTGTGGCGAAGCGGTGGATCGTGTCACTCGCTTTTTGAGGATTTGCGTTCGCGCGTCGCACAACTCGAAGATGTGCTTCGCTGTGTCGAAGAGGCGACAGCGCTGCCGAAGCCCATCGCGGAAGCGACTCTGCAACTCGCTTCGCGTCACCATGAGTTTGAGGTGGCGCAACGCGTGATGCGGAGAGTGGTTCTCGCCGGAGAGATTTCAAGGCGCGTCGAAAAAGATCCCATCTTGCGCAATGTCGACGCGAAGCGGATCGATTCACTGATCGTTCGAATGACATAGCTTGATGCGGATCGAAGAATCGCGATCAAAGATTCGATTCTGCATCGATGGGGTGAATTACACAGACAG
>JBKDPX010000379.1:0-1073 GCA_046342165.1 Phycisphaerales bacterium
CAAGGATCGATGCCAGCAAGGGTCAGCACGACAACGGCTCTTCAGGGATGAACCGTTGAGCTGACTCGGCGAATGCGCCGGAACGCAGGCCGCGAACCGGCGAGATGAGCCCGACGTCCCCGAAAGGGGGCGGCTCCGAGCAAAGTGAGCGATCGGGACTTGAGTACGAACATGTTTGTGAGCGAACGTCGATCCGATCACGGACGGACATGACTTCTGCCTCTCTCTCCCCGTTTGTTCACGCACGGACGCGGCGAACAAATGACGATGGGCGAAAGCCCTTCGGTTGAGGCGAACCAAGGATCGACACCACGTGCCCGGCCGAACGACCATCCGGCCGGGCGCATTCGAGGGTCTCATCTCTTCAGCGATGAACGATGAGGCCTTCACCAAGCACCACCGACGGCGGGGTTGAATCACCACCACCACCTCCCATCGAATACTCCGTCGTCACACACCACCCCGCGCAAGCGGGGTTTTGTGTTGATAGACCCGCCCAACCTAATAAAATCCTGACACATTCGTCTTCGGGAACGCAGGAACATTGATCAACCTTCGCGGTCCAATGCGATGGCGTTGACGCGGCGGGGCGTTGGTTCGTTCGGCCGTGTACTCTCAACAGGTGAGGCTTTCTCCTCCCTTTACGGTTTTCGGCTGCGGAGATCACATGTTCGCTTTCAAATCTCTTCTCGCGTCGCGTTCGCTCCTGAGCCTTATCGCCGCCATCCTTCCAGCGCTGAGCCCTACAGCCTCCGCGCAGTCCGGCGAACCCTCCAAGCACCGATTGCGCGTTCAGGAAGTCGACGCAACCGTCGCACTCAAAGCCGCTACATCCGGCAACGCCCGCAAGAGTCTCGATCAAATCGTTGATGCCGCCGATGAGCAACTGCTGAACGCGATCGAGCAGACACGAAAGTTCGAAATGGTCGCCCGCGATCCGGGCGCCGTGATTCGTGAACAAGACTTCGCCGCGAGTGGCAACATCGACTCATTGGACCCACAAGCCGCGCAGCAATTCAAAATGGCCGGTGTCAAGTACATCGCCATGGTCACGGTCGATAACTATCAAGATG
>JBKDPX010000380.1:0-10015 GCA_046342165.1 Phycisphaerales bacterium
CTCGACGCCTCAAGATCGCGCTGAAGAGTCCGGACAACTTCCGTGCGGTTGACGACCTTCGGCTTTTGATGGGATTCAACGTTGAAGCGGTGGTCGGCGACGCCTCGATCATCGAAGCGCAGATCAAGAAGCATTTCTCGAAGACCGAATCCATTACGGATGTCGTGAGCAACCTCTCCAAGGAGGCGGCGAAGTTCGAAGGACTTGCGGGTGATAAGTCGGTCGATCTGGATCTGTTGAAAGACGCCGCGGACCTGCCTGAAGTCGTGAAGCTGTTGAACCTCGTGTTGCTCCAGGCGATCAAGGATCGCGCGAGCGACATTCACTTCGAGCCGTTCGAAAACGAGTTCAAGATGCGCTACCGCATCGACGGCGTGTTGTACGAGATGGTGCCGCCTCCCAAGCAACTGGGGCCGGCGATCATCAGCCGCGTGAAGGTCATGGCGAATCTCGACATCGCCGAGCGGCGACTGCCGCAGGACGGTCGTATCGAATTGAAACTCGCCGGCATGCCGGTGGACTTGCGCGTCGCGATTCTTCCGACGATTCACGGCGAGTCATGCGTGATGCGCGTGCTCGATCGCAGCAACGTCGAACTGTCGCTTGAGCGCGTGGGACTGCGTCAGGATGACTACGACACCTTCGCGTCATTGATCAATCGACCCAACGGCATCGTGATCGTGACGGGGCCGACGGGTTCGGGCAAAACGACGACGCTCTACGCGGCCCTCGCGAAGCTCAACGACATCGAGACCAAGATTCTGACCGCCGAAGATCCGGTGGAATATGACATCGACGGATTGTGTCAGTGCGGCGTGAACGAAGAGGCTGGAACGACTTTTGCGAAATTGCTTCGCTCGTTCTTGCGTCAGGATCCCGACGTCATCCTCGTCGGTGAAATCCGAGACCTGGAAACCGCGCAGATCGCCGTGCAGGCGTCTCTCACCGGCCACTTGGTGTTGAGCACCTTGCACACCAACGACGCGCCCTCGAGCATCATCCGTCTGGTGGATCTCGGCATGGAGCCGTTCCTTCTGACGGCGACGATTGAAGGCATCGTCGCGCAGCGTCTGGTCAGAACGGTGTGCAAGAACTGCAAGGAAGAGTACACGCCCAAGGAAGAGGAACTCATGGAACTCGGCCTGCGTCCCGAAGACGTGCGTGGCAAGAAGTTCATGCGCGGGCGCGGCTGCGACAACTGCAACAAGAGCGGATATCGCGGACGCATGGCCATCTTCGAAATCATGGGAATGGATGATGAGATGCGCGATCTCATCATGAAGAACTCCAACACGAGCGTGTTGCGGAATCATGCCCGCCGTCGCGGCATGCGCACCCTGCGTGAGTGCGGGTTGTTGGGAATCTACGAGGGAATGACCACCATCGATGAAGTGGTGCGGGAGACGATCGCGGAAGATTGATTCACTCGCGTCGCGCGAGATGCGCGGCGCACAATGACCGGAGAACGCCATGCCGACGTATGCATACGAAGCGTTGAATGCCGCAGGAAAGCCGCAGAAGGGCACGATCGAAGCGGCCAGCACGGACGAGGCGATCCAACGCGTGAAGAGTCAGGGCTACTTCCCGACCGCGGTGCGCGAGCAAAAGGGAAAGAAGAACGAAGCTGCCGACAAAGCCGCGCCGAAGGCCAAAAAGCGCAAGGGTGTCGCCGTCGGCGGTGTCAGCGCAAAGGTGCTGACGACGTTCACTCGACAGCTCTCCACGCTGCAGGACGCGGGACTTCCGCTCTTGCGTTCGCTCCAGATTCTGGAGAGCCAGCAAAAGCCGGGTAAATTGAAGAACATCCTGATCGGCGTGTGTGAAGAGGTCGAAGGCGGCAGTTCGTTGTCCGAGTCGATGGCCAAGTACCCTCGCGCGTTCGATCACCTGTACACCAAGATGGTCGCCGCAGGCGAGATCGGCGGCGTGCTCGACATCATCTTGCAGCGTCTCGCCGAGTTCATGGAAAAGAGCGAGCGCCTCAAGCGCAAGATCAAGGGCGCGCTCGTGTATCCGATCGTCGTCATCGTGATCGCATCGTTGATCCTGACGGGCATCATGGTGTTCATCATCCCGAAGTTCGAGGAAATCTTCACCGACTTCGGCGTTGCGTTGCCCGCGTTGACGGTTTGGCTCATCACCACGAGCCGTTGGTTCGCAGGCACCAATCCCGGACAGGCGATGGCCGGTTGGATTGTCGCCCTTCCCGCACCGATCTTCTTTTGGATCGGTTGGAAGTTGATTCGAAAGGCGGGTCCCGGTCGCGCGGCGACGGATCACATGATGCTGTGGTTGCCCGTGTTCGGTGATCTGGTGCGCAAGACCGTCATCGCGCGATTCACCCGAACGCTGGGAACATTGATCTCAGCAGGCGTGCCGATTCTCGAGGCCATCAAGATCACGAAGGAGACTTCGGGTAACTACGTGTTCGAGAAAGCTCTCGGTGGTGTGCACGATTCGATTCGTGAAGGTGAAGGATTCGCCGGCCCGCTTCGTGCGAGCAAGTCGTGCGACGCCATCGTCGTCAACATGATCGACGTCGGTGAGGAGACGGGTGAACTGGACGCCATGTTGCTGACGATCGCCGACAACTACGACGAAGAAGTGGACGACGCCGTCGCTTCGTTGGTCAGCTTGCTTGAACCTTTGATGGTCGTGTTGCTCGGCGGCATCGTCGGAACGATCGTCGTCGCGATGTTCCTTCCCCTCGTCGCCATGTTGAATTCGCTCAACAGCGGCGGTCTGTGATCTCAGCGTTCATTCTCGCGAAAGCTGTCACACGATGAACAGATTCAGTCGCCATCACGTTCGCGCGTTCACCTTGCTCGAGGTGCTTGCCTCGGTCTTTGTGATCATCCTTTTGATCGGACTGCTCATCTTCGGAGTGAACCGCGCGATTCAGTTCGCAAAGCGCTCCGGCGAACGTCAGGCCCTCACCACGATGTCGATCGCGATCACGGCGTTCAAGGATCAGTTCGGCTTCGTGCCGCCGTTGGTGAAGGATGGTGAGATCGTCAAGAACATCGGCGGTCGGACGATCAACTCGGTCTATCAGCCTTCGAACCCCGAGGATCGATTGTTTCTGCGCACGCAGCAGAATGCGCCGGAGCCGACGGACTCCAACCCGTTCAACGATTCACGCTACAGCGAGCTTGCGTTGGGTTTTTATCTCAGCGGTGCGTGTGAAGAAAGCGTGATCGTCGGGTCGGCGATTCCGGTCGACGGTGTCAAAGGCTTGGGATTCATGGCCCCCAACGCCGACGGATCCTTTGATCTGCCCGCCGATTACTATCGGCCTGCAGGTGCGGGCGCGACGCGTCGACTCGCAGGCGGCAAGACGGAATCACTGCTCGACCTCAGCGGGAAAGCCATCAGGCTTGAACCCTCCGGGTTGAACCCTCCGTCAGGTTTACAGTTCGCCCCTTCCAGACTGGTTGATTCGCAAGGTATCCCGTATCGATACTACCGCTGGATTCAGGGCAAGCCTTCAACATCGAACCCCGCGGAACTGATCGTTGAAGACATCTTTGACTACAACATCCCGCCGTTGGTCGGCTTTACCAGCGATCCGACGCTCAATCCCGACATGAAGGTCGACCCTGAGTTCTCACTTGAAGAGGGTGTCAAACTTCGAAGCGCGACCTGGGCGATCGTCGGCGCCGGACCGAACAAGGTTTTCGGAGACGAAAGCCCCGCGGTGCTCTCGCAGTTGCTCGGTGAGTCTCTGCCGAATAACCGCGTCGAGGAGCGCATTCTGCGTTCTCGCGCCGCCGCTGACAATGTCGTGGAGGTGGGTGAATGAGGCGCATCCGCACGACTCGCGGCTTCAGTCTCCTCGAACTGCTCGTGGTGGTCACGATTCTGGTGCTGTTGATCGGATTCGCTGTTCCCGCTTTCAGTTCGATTCTGGGCAGCGTCGAGCGTTCCATCGCGGAGAACCAGTTGCGTATCGGCATTTCCGCCGGTCGTGACGCCGCGATCGCGAATGTGTTGGGTGACGGCGCGGCGGTATTCATGTTCGAACCCGGCGGCCGGATGTCCATCGTGCCGTGTCGCGAAATCACGCGAGTTCGTGATCGTCTTCCGTTCATCGATCCGCAAACCGGAACACGAGATGTCACGAGAAGCGTGTTCATCCCGGTTGCGGATTCCGAGCCGATTCAACTTCCGAAAGGCTGGAGCATCCGTGGCTACGCACCTCCGGGGCGCATTCACAAACGAAGCGGCGCGGGTGCGAATCCCAACGGCTGGTATGAAGGCGATGAACTGTGGGGCGAACTGAACGGCGGGGGCGCATGGCTCTTCCCCGAGAACGGATTTTTCAATCCGATCGTGGGCGCGGATGGAGCGAACCGTCAGTCGTTCATGATTCGATTTCGATCCGGAACAGGCGAGGTCGTGACCGACAACGTCGATGTCTGTCTGTTTCTCGATCCCTCTCCGGAGTCGGACTTCCGAAATGTGGAACCTTGGCGCAGTTCTCCGCGACTGGATCGCGCTGAAGACCTTGAGCTCGCCGTTCGTCGTACCGCCGCGACGGTGAATGATGCCCTTACATCGACTCCTCCCCAGCCTCAGTTTTTCGGCATTCTCGGCGACGAAGCGACCGACACCGTGCTTGTCGGTCCTGTGATCGCTTTGGGCTTGTATGAAGAAGCCAAGATGGCCGCGGGAATCGGGTTGCGCGGCCTCAATCGAACGACCAAGAGCATTTATCAAGCGGATCCGAACGATGCGCGATTGCCCGCTCCGGTTCCCGAGTTCGATGCGACGCTTCGAACATCGTTCGGGAACGGACAGACGATTTCAAACCAAATCAACGCGTGGATGGTCGGCTTGCTGCCGAACGTCGAGTCAGATGTGAAGTTGTTCGTCGTTCAGGTCAATACCGCCGAGTTGGAGGAACTGAACCCATGATCCGATCATCGCGTCAACATGCGGGATTCTCGCTGATCGAGGTGCTGATCGCGATCGTGGTGCTCGCGTTCGGTCTCATCGGCCTCGCCGCCGTGTTCCCGGCGGTCATCAAACAGCAACAAGACGCCACCGCGCGTCGGATTCAGGATTACTCGCAAGAAGCGATCCGCGACATGTTCAATCGTGTCTCGGAGGATTTGATCGATTGGCGCTTCCTGTCTTGGGATCCATTTATGAGTCCGGGCAACCTCGGATCGAACTGTGTTTGCGATTCACAGACATCGTTCGATCTGGTGTCGGTCTTCGGAACCGGATGCCCGTCGTTGGATGCGCGCTGCCATCCGCAATCGATCGCTCCGGTTGTGCACACGGGCATTTGGGAGGAAGATTGGGAGTGGCCGCAACTCGGCAACATCGAGGGATCAAATTCGATTTCCGAGATCTATCAACGAAGCGGAACGCTCTATGTCGGCAACGGATCAATCGTGTTGTGCAACCGCAAGATTCGACTTGCAACACAGTTCGCGTCGTTCGACACCTCCGGCGCTCTGGATCAAAATGGTGATCCGATCGGCAACGGCATTCTCGAGGGTGATGAGATCGCCGCCGCGCTGACGGATCGTTATCTGTTCAATCGTCCTGTCGGGTGTGAACCGGGCGGTGACGTGAACGGGAACGGGGTCATCGATGTCGCGCCGAACAGTCAGGACTGGGTGTTCGAAATCAACTCCAGGACGGTGAACGGTGTCGTTGAGTTTGATTCGTGGGTCTGGGATGATCCTATTTTCGTCGAGATCGCTGATATCACGGGAAGTGACTCGACGGCGTTGACGACCTTCGCGCGCATTTACCCGGAACCCTACGCGGAAACCAGTGATCCCGCATTCGTGTGGGACTTCGTTCCGCGCAAGCTGTCGAGCGGAGCGTTGGAGGCCGCGGTGTTCGTTCGCAGAATCGATCCCGAGATTCCAATTCCGCCGGGAAGTTCACTATCCGACGTGCTCGTCAACGCCACCCGCGAAGGCGCGCGCGTTGTCCTTCCCGTCGCTGAGACCGAAGGCGGTATCCCCACGTTCAACGGTTCCGGTCGATACTCGACCATTCGGAAGCGCCAGTTCACGCTCTCGGATGACAATGCAAGCCTGCTGATTCTCGATCCTGCGGCGGATACGGAAGCGGTTTACATCGCACAAGTGGGGCAGAAATTGATCGATGAGGGTTCTTCCGCACTCGTGCAGACCGTCGAGGAAGTCACGATTCGCGAAGGAATCTATTTCGTCACGCTGAATCCCGGCTATGGCGAAGTGATGCAGGGTGAATCACTCACGTTCCTGTACACCCCGCAGTTGGCGGTCGATGCGTTCATCACGTCCATTCCCTGTGGCGGAAACTGAACCATGAACAAACGGTTTGAACAATCCGCGAGAGGTTTCACGATCCTCGAACTGACGGTCGCGATCGGCGCATTCGTCTTACTTTCCGTCGGATTGATGTCGATCGTGAACTCCGTCAGCAAGGTGGTCAAGGGCGGAAAAAAGCTGAGCCGCCTGAACACGATCGCGCAATTGATCGAGTACCGAGTCCGGGATGACATCTCGAAGATGGATCCGTCCAGCTTCCTGGTTGTTCGTCAGCAACTCATCGACGGCAACGATGACACCGATCCGGATTTGGTCGCCATTTCGCCCGACGACGTGACCGGTGGTCGCGCTCGTCGCATCGATGAACTGCTCTTCTTCACCACCGGTGAATTCAAGAGTCGTCGTGCGCCACTCTCGCGCGAGCCAGTGGAATCCGGCGAAACCGCCAGAATCTATTACGGA
The DNA here is from genome assembly GCA_046342165.1 of Phycisphaerales bacterium. Taxonomy (GTDB): domain Bacteria; phylum Planctomycetota; class Phycisphaerae; order Phycisphaerales; family UBA1924; genus JBEIUO01. Next base: position 6,741 of record JBKDPX010000380.1, read on the forward strand.
CACGGCCAGCCTCGCGGCAATTTCGGAGCTCAGGAGTATCTCGTTCCCTCGCTCAGTGATCAGATGGTCGGCGAAGACCCGATGGGCGTGACTCGCGACGGGAGAAACAGTTCGGGAGAGCGCACGAGATACGCCTCTTCATGGATTCTCACTCGTCAACTTGTTTGGTTGGCGGGTCAGCGCGGTCTCGCGCCCGCCGATCAGGATCTCGAACCGCGGAGCTTCCAAGTCTTCGATCTGGATCCGGATAACGTCGAGTCACTGCGTCGCTTGCAAAACAATCCATATCAGATCGATTGCCGTCCCGCGGTTCCGAGTCTGTTTCGTTCGGTGAATCATGCGTTCCCGCGATTCCCGCTGACGGGCGACGGTCGCGCGCGTTTGGTTCGCGACATCGGCAACGACAGGTTTTTCGCGTTGCTGTCATCGGGAATCATCGACATCGCCGCAACTGATATGACCTTCGTTCGTGACATGATCTACGGGTCAGCCAACGGTGGCGGAGGAAGCGGTAGATTGCCGGCGAATCTTCCGGACAATGCGCTCCCCCCTGTGCTGCCGGCCTCGCAAATGGTTCCTACACCGCTTGGACCGGATTACTTCGTCGGACGTGAGCGTCCGTCACAATTGCAGCCGCTGGATGTGATGCATGCATGGATGAGCGATCTCTTCCCGGCTCCGTCAGCGCGCGGCGAGGATCGACGACTTGTCGGAATTGAAGAGCGTGGCATCGAAGGTGGCGTGCGTGCACGCGCGGAAGTCTTCGGACCCGACACACTGAATCAATTGAGCAAGGGAAGTGGAAGCCTCGCGGAACAGCGTAATCTCGCGATCCTGCTCTCCGATCTCGAGGCTTTGCAGACGTCGAACTTGCTCGTCGGCTGCACCGAGTTCATCGTGGACTGGTCGTTCGGCGAGTCTACCTACGACGAAGAGACCGGTGTGTATCGCCAGAAGTGGTATGGGCCGCGTCGCTACGCGGGCGACACCAATGATGACGGCGCCGTCGCCGATGGAGATTGGTTGCTGACTCGTCCGTACGGTTCCGAAGGAAACGCCCAAACGTTCAATGCCGAAAGTTATGTGAGCATCACCGCAAATGTGCCGGATGAGGATCGTGACGGCGATGTCGACAATCCCCCGTATCTCCATCCGGTCACTCCCAGACTGATCTATGGGTTCACGCCGTCGCAAAACGACAATCCGATGGTGCTGACATCGTTTTTCGGTGATACGGATCCGACCTACACGCGCGAATCCGCGACCGAACTGATGAATCTGACGGATGAAAATGATCCCGAAGCACCGGCGGCGGAAGCCTGCTTTTGGAAGTGGCCGTCACAATTGCGATTCAAGATTTCACTCACCGATCCGGACAATCCGGACGGCGAGTTGCAGTTCGCGTTCGTCGTCACACTGCCTTCGAGGGAATCCGCCTCGTCATTCTGATTGTGCGAGCGCTTGGTGCGCACCGGTAAGGAGTTGTTGAACCATGATTCCGATCACTCACATCAACGGACGCGAACGCCGCGGCTCGGTGCTCTTGGTTGTGATCTTCATTCTGGTGTTTGTCCTGTTGCTGACGCTCATCTATGTGAGCATCGGACGCAGTGACTGGCGTCTTCGCCGCGCGATCGAAGGTCGCGAACTCGAGTCGCCCGAAAAGATGAGAGATTACATCGCGCAAGTCATCGCTGACGATGCGTTGAGCGTGTTCCCGGAACAGTCCGAAGTGATTGAAAATGAGCCTCCTGTGGCTTACCGCGAGGTCTCGGATCCTATGTGCTTCCGGAAGTCGGCTCGCAATTCAATGCCGGCGATGCGAACGCTGATTTCTTGAAGTTCAATCCGACGGGAGATTTCTCCGCGGCATTGGTCGATTTTAATGAGCGCAACTTCCCCGATCGCACCGAAGCCGTGCTCGGGCCGTCGGATCCTTGGCTCGCCGCGACATTGCCCACCGATCTGACTCCCGATGCTGATGATGTGTTGGATCCGGTGCAGGGAGATGTTCGTCCGGACATTCCCGTTCAGCGTTTTGACAAAGATCGTGACTGGTGGAGCATCTCCAACGTCGCGCCGGACGGTCTTTTCGTGAATCTCTACGCGTTGCGCGGCAACTACGACGCCGAGGCCGGTTTCGATCCCGGTCAGTTGAGCGCGAATCTGTCGTTGATCAAACGGGACAACGACGGGTACGGCGATCCTGACCAGACCGTGCAGACTCCCGAGTTCACGAATACTCGACTCGATCAGCAGCGAAAGAACCGCCCGTTCTATTGGACGATGCGGCAGGAGAACGCCTTCCGGCCGGCGAAGGTGACATCAGAAGATGCGCCGTATTCGAGTCCGGACTTCAAGGGCTATCAGTGGGCTGACGCCGATGGCGATGGAATGCTGGATTCAAGATGGTTCCAGGCCGCGGATTCATCGACGGGAAACACAACGCCGCTGTTCGGCAAAGGCGGTCCCTATCGCTACTTCTACGCCACGAGAGTCGTGGATCTTTCGTCTTTGATCAATGTGAACACAGCGGGAGATACGACCGCAGGCGGCGAGCGTGCGTTCAAGTTCGGCATGCCCGGAGATGTGGACCTCACTCGCGCGCTTACGAATCTCGTTTCCTACGACCGCTACGGAGTCGGCTACGAGACTCTGCGCAACCGTGTTGGCTTCCAGGCCGAACCGGAGTACTACGCGCTGTACGACGACTTCCAGTCGGCCTCGGTGGGTAAAGCCGCGGCGGCGGCCGCGCAGGTCATGCGAGGGTCGGGCAAAGTTCTGGATACTGCTGGATTCCAGTGGCTTGATCAACAGTTCTCCGAGTACGTCAACACGCTGGGAACCGCGGTGACGCCGCTGGATCCCGATCTCGTGCCTGTGATCAGGGCGAAGTGGGATTTCGCATCGCTCCTCGGAAATAAGAACAGAAGAGATTACTACTCGCTCTTCGCGCCCCGTGTGTATTCTCCCAGCCAGTCGATTCCGGATCTGGACGGCAACCCGAACCCCTCTTTCTACAATTTCGGCGGTCGATACGGCCTTGAATCCACCGTTGAGTTGAACATCTTCCGCGGCTTGAATCGCATCGCATCGACCTCCGGGTTGGAGGCGACCTTCGCCGTTCGCCAAGCCTTTGAACCCGTCGGTAACGAAAACACGCGATTCTGCCCTCTTCGCTCGAATCGTCCCGAGACGGATGCCGCCTACGCGGTTGATCAAGGTGATGTACCCAACACGATCGAATCCGATGGAAAGCCCGATCTTCGCGATCT
>JBKDPX010000381.1:0-2610 GCA_046342165.1 Phycisphaerales bacterium
TTATATCACGGGTTTTGCCCGTCCTTTTCGGATATGATGCGACGATGACTGAAACGACACAGCCAACGCGACCCTCATGGGATGAGTATTTTTTGTCCATCGCCGAGATGGTCAGTCGTCGATCGCCGGATCCCAACACCAAGCACGGCTGCGTGATCGTGGATTCAGGCAAGCGGATTTTGAGCACGGGCTACAACGGTCCTGTCTCGGGTTTGCCCCATGAGCTTGTGCCGACACAGCGACCCGACAAGTATGACTGGTATGTGCACGCCGAGGATAACGCGGTTTCATTCGCGCGATGCGATCTGCGCGGCGCCACGGCGTACGTGACCGGAACTCCGTGTGCCGCGTGTTTCAGAAGGTTGTTGCAGGTGGGGGTTCGTCGGATCGTTCACGGTGATCGCTCGTCCGCGTGTTTGAATGAGCGTGAAATCGCCGCGTGCCATGCGATGGCGGACGCGCTCGGAGTGTCGTGGGAGGAACTCACGCCTCAAGGGATCAAGAGAATCAACTCGGGATCGAAGCCGACGTCGTGAAAGGTGTGATGGGCAAGGACGCCGCGATCTTCGATGCGCTGAAACGGTACTGGGGCTTTGACGCGCTGCGCCCGCTCCAGGAGGAATCGGTCCGCGCAACGCTCTCGGGGCGTGATTCGCTGACGGTGTTGCCTACGGGCGGCGGAAAGAGCCTCTGCTTTCAGTTGCCTCCGCTCGTCGATGATTCGCTGACGGTCGTGGTCAGTCCGCTGATCGCCTTGATGCAGGACCAAGTCGCGGGGCTTGAAATCGCGGGCGTTCCCGCGGCTGCCGCACAAGGCGCGCTGTCGGCGGAACAGTTTTCTGATTTGCGGACGAAGTTGCTCAAACGCGAACTGCGTTTGCTGTTTGTCGCGCCCGAGAGGATGTTCTCGCCAAGTTTCATGTCCATGCTTGTGAAGGCGGATCCGCGTTACATCGCGATCGATGAGGCGCATTGCATCAGTCAGTGGGGACACGATTTCAGGCCCGAGTATCGACGCTTGCGTGAACTGCGCGCGATTCTGCCGAATGTCGTGATCGGCGCATACACGGCGACCGCGACGCCCCGCGTGCAGGAGGACATCGTGGAGCAGCTCGCGCTGCGAGATCCGGCGGTCTTGGTGGGGGACTTTGATCGACCGAATCTCACCTACCGCATCCTTCCGCGGAGCGATGCCGTAACGCAAATCGCCGCGGCGATCGGTCGACACGATTCCGCCAGCGCATCGATTGTGTATTGCATCACGCGCAAACGAACGGAGGAAGTGGCGGGGGCGCTCAAAAAACTGGGAATCCGCGCCGCCGCATATCACGCGGGTCTTGATGCATCCGTCCGATCGAAGATCAGTTCGGACTTCAAGGACGAGCGATTGAATGTGGTGGTCGCGACCGTCGCGTTCGGCATGGGAATCGATCGCAGCGATGTGCGTCTTGTGGTGCATGAGTCGATGCCGAAGACGGTAGAGGCGTATCAGCAGGAGACGGGGCGAGCGGGGCGTGACGGATTGCCGGCTGAGTGCGTGATGTTGTATTCGAACGCAGATGCGTTTCGTTGGCGGGAGATCATGGAATCCTCTCTCGCCGAGAGCGAAGTGGACGTCCCGGAAGACTGGCTCGATGCGCAGAACGGTTTGCTCGATCGCATGCAGCAGATCGCGACCGGAGTCAGGTGTCGCCATCGGGCGTTGTCGGAGTACTTCGGGCGCGAGTACGCGAAGGATGACTGTGGCGCATGTGATGTTTGTTTGCGAGAACTCGTCGAAGTTCCGGGTGCGCAAGACATCGCGCGCAAGATCGTGTCGTGCGTCGCGCGAATTCGCCAGCATGCGCTGTTGAACGGATCGTCGGCGACGAGTTTCGGCTCCGGTCATCTGGCCAATGTGCTTCTGGGTTCCAAGGAACGAAAAGTCTTGGATCGCGGACACGATTCGCTGTCGACCTATGGCATTCTTCGAGGCTCGGAATCCACGGACTTGCAGTCGTACATCAATCAGTTGATCGACGCCGGCGCACTCCAGCGGATGCGCGGCGAATATGCGACGATCGATCTGGGTGAAAAAGCCGGCGCGCTGCTGCGCAATGAGGTACAAGTTCGATTGCTGCGTGCGCCGACGGTTTTGAGGGCCGAAGGTCGCGGCGCGCGAGATCGCAAATCCGATGCTCCCGCGCTGACCCCGCGCGAACGCGAGTTGTTTGAGATCCTGCGCGAGATCAGGCGGGAGATGAGCCGCGAACAAGCCGTGCCGCCGTATGTGATCGCAAGCGATGCGGTGCTCGAGGAACTCTGCCGTCGACAACCGACAGATGTCAAAGATTTGACGGCGGTGCGGGGTATCGGCGAGCGCAAAGCGAAGATACTGGGCGCGCGCATCACTGATGCGATTCGGGAGTTTCGCCGCGCGGTGTTGTAAATCCGTCGAAAGTAATGTCGACAGCAGTGGAGCTGAGGCGCAATTGAAAAACCCCCGCGATTCGCGAGGGTCTTTGCTCGAAGCGGAAAGGGGGGGATTCGAACCCCCGATACCGGCCAAAACCAGTATAACGGTTTAGCAAACCGCCGCCTTCAGCCTCTCGGCCACCTTTCCGGCGTGCC
>JBKDPX010000382.1:0-3315 GCA_046342165.1 Phycisphaerales bacterium
CAGACGATCGGCAGATGCGCGATGTACACGACAGGAGATAAGTCGGACAGCTTTCGAATGATCGCGTGCCGAAGGTTCAAGCGATTGCAGAGAGCCAGCGTGCTGACGATCGCGGGGATGCAGAGCGCGGCGCATGCCGCGAGAAAGAGTCTCGAATCGTTCGCGTGATGGGGACGAATCAACAGAAGTGCGAGTGACAGGAAGATTCCGAGGTGATACAGACGCGTCACTCCGGCAAAGAGCCATCCCGCGGCGAAGATACATGCATTGAATATGAGAAACGACGGGCGGGGTACGAATGAGTTGCGAAACCCCGTCATCATCGTCGGGTCGAGCCACGCGCATGCGAACATCAAGAACATGAGCAAGGGAATCGCATGCTTTCGAGGCAGGAGTGCGGCGCTTCCAAGCAGATTCGTCAAGAGTGCCGCGATTGATGTGATGATGAGCAGATACTCGAGGAACCAGAGGTGAGCCGGGCCGAGCAGCAGCGATTTGTCAGCGTCGGAGAGTCGAAAGTCGAAGAACTGCTCCCACTTGATGTAGTCTCGATCGACGGCATCGGCGGCCCAGATGAGGTAGGTGAGCGGGAGAGTCGTCACAAGTCCGATGAGGATGAGACGAGCAAGGCGTCGCGCGCGAACTTTCATGAAGACCGATACCGGCTTTTTTTCAAGAGATTGCCGTGTCAGTTCGCCTGCGAGGAACATGAAGAGTCCGACGCCGACAAAACGGGTGTGATAGAAGACGCCGATAAACCATTCTGATTCACTCATATCCCTGATCGGCCAGAGCATGTCCGTGGGGAGTTGGTGTGCATAGGCCAGCACCGAGTGGCACACAATCACGGCGACGCATCCGACGAGGCGCGCGAAGTCCTTTGTGTGATCTCGTGGTGTGCTCGAATCCGTCATTGAGGTGATCATAACGAAGTCATGCCCGTACAAGCCGAAGCTGTCCGACCGGATTGAGAAAGCGGATCGACATCCCCCGGTATCGGTCTTGCGGGGCTCAATTTCTGCCAGTAGACTGCTGACCGTTGGCGTGTCGAATTCGTTCGATCATTTGAACGGTTCCCGGAACTCAGGCAGGGAGAAACTCATCATGAAACCTGGTTTTTTTGCAGCAGCGGCGGGTTTGATCGGTTTGACCGCAAGTGCGTTTGCGGTGGATGGAGTGATCGGTGAGCCGAAGTGGCGGTCTGATTGGCGCAAGCACAGAAACACGCTGATCGAAACGGTTGCCGATCTGAAAGTCGATCCGACATCGATCGTCGTGAAGTTTGAGGACGGTGTGGATCCGGCTAAGCGTGATGCGATCAAGATCGCCGCGGGCCTGCGGGTTGAACCGATTGAGACTTGGGAGATCCTCCCCGGTGTCGAGCATCTGATGGTGATCGACGGTGACAGTATCGGCGCCCTTGAGAAGCTCAAGGGAATGCCCTTTATCGTGTACGCGGAGCACGATTTCATCGTGCGGACCTGCGTCACGACGAATGATCCGAACTTCGGCGTGTTGTGGGGCATGAACAACACGGGCCAGACGGTCAACGGGGATCCCGGCGTCGCGAACGCCGACATCAACGCGCCGGAGGCGTGGAACCTTCTGACGGGTTCCGCGAACTTCGTGATCGCGGACATCGATACGGGCGTGAACTACAGCCATCCGGACCTCGCGGCGAACTCGTGGATCAATCCGGGAGAAATCGCGGGCAACGGCGTGGATGACGACGGCAACGGTCGAGTCGATGACATGCGAGGTTGGGATTTTTACAACAACGACAATGATCCGATGGACGACAACGGCCACGGAACACACACATCGGGAACATTCGGTGGCGTCGGCAACAACGGAGTGGGCGTCGCGGGTGTCGCGTGGAACTGCAAGATCATGGGGTTGAAGTTCCTCGGCGGTAGCGGCGGCGGTTCGACCACCGGCGCGATTTCGGCCGTCCAGTATCTCACCCAAAAGAGCATCAAGGTTTCGAACAACAGTTGGGGCGGCGGCGGATTCAGTCAGGCGCTGTTCGATGCGATTGCGGCCTCTCGGAATGTCGGACATGTTTTCGTCGCCGCGGCGGGCAACTCGGGCGCGAACATCGACAGCGCGCCGACCTATCCCGCCTCGTACAACATCGACAACATCATCTCCGTCGCAGCATCGGACAACAACGATCAGCGTGCGTCCTTCACCAACTACGGTGTGACGAGCGTGGATCTCGCCGCTCCCGGCGTCAACATCTACAGCACCTACTTGAGCGGCTACGACTATCTCGACGGCACATCCATGGCGACACCGCATGTTGCGGGCGCGGTGGCGTTGGTGCAGATTCAGAATCCGTCATGGACCTACTCACAGGTTCGCAGTCGTATCTTGACGACGACTCGCGCGGTTCCCGCATGGAACGGTGCGGTGGCGACCGGCGGCGTGCTCAATCTGTTCGCCGCGTTGAACACGGGCGGGCCGACGAACACTCCGCCGACGGTGAACATCTCAGCGCCGAGCAACGGAGAGACATTCGCGGACGGAGCGACGGTCACATTCACGGGAACGGCATCTGACCCCGAGGATGGATCGCTGACATCGTCGATCGTGTGGACATCGAGTCTGCAGGGATCGATCGGAACGGGCGGCACATTCAGCCGCACATTGAACTCAGGCACGCACACGATCGTGGCGACGGCGACGGACTCAGGTACTTTGGCCGGGTCGGCAAGCGTCACGATCACGGTGGGGACACCTTCGGGTTCGAACGACAACTGTGCGGGCGCACTCGCGCTGACCGATGGGGTCGCATCCTCCGGATCGACCGTCGGTTCGACCACGGACGGATCGGCGAGTTGCGGCGGTACATTTGATATGTGGTATCGCTACACGACGACCGGCACGACGACGATGACGGTTGATACTTGCGGAAGTTCTTATGATACGATGATCGCGGTGTTCACGGGATCGTGCGGCTCGCTGACGCAGGTCGCGTGCAATGACGATGCGGGTGCGAACGGTCCGTGTCCCAACGGCTTGATGTCGTATGTCGCGTTCACGCCGACCGCGAATACGACATACATGATTCGGGTTTCGGGCTACAACGGCGCGACCGGTTCGTTCAATGTGCGCGCATCGGGCGGTGTGGGGAACTCCAACACGCCTCCGACCGTTGCGATCTCGGCGCCCACCAACGGTGCGACTTTCGCCAACGGGGCAACGGTCACCTTCACGGGTTCGGCATCGGATACGCAGGACGGTTCGCTGACATCCGCGATCGCGTGGTCGTCAAGTGTTCAGGGATCGATCGGTACGGGTGGCACATTCAGC
>JBKDPX010000383.1:0-11391 GCA_046342165.1 Phycisphaerales bacterium
ATCTACGGAGGCGTTGAAACCGAACCGGTCACCAACGGGTCGAAGATGATTGTCGCAAGCCTCGATCAATCCTTATGGGGTTTTGATCCTTTCTCCGCGGCGGTCTGGCGCTATCGCGCAACTGCCCCTCTTCGTGTTCAGCCCTCCGTTCACGGCGACTTCGCATGGTGCGAAATTCCCGGAGAAGGCCTCGTCTGCTTTGATGCCGCATCCGGCGCCGTCATTTGGAAATCCAAGGACGCCGCAGGAACCGTTTTCGCCAATCGTCGCGGCAAACTGCTCGCATGGAACGCCGGAGAAATTCTCCAACTCGATGCTTCCAACGGTGATGTGATCAGCCGGTTCAAGACTCCGGGAATCATTCGTGTGAGCGCCCCGTCCTTTAATGACGGACCGATTTACGCCGTCAGCGATTTGGGTGCCGTCGCCAAGTTCATCACGAAATAAGAATCGCAAATCCAATCAAAGAGAAAGGGCCCGACTCATTCGGTCGGGCCCTTTCATTTTTCCGGATCACATCAGCGGCTCACTTGAGCAGTCGCTCGAGGTAGTGGATGTCGACTCCACCGCGCTGGAACGCGCCGTCCTGCATCAACTTCTGATGAAGCGAGATCGTTGTCTTGATCGGGCCCACCTTGAACTCGCGAAGCGCACGGAGCATTCGCTCCATCGCTTTTTCGCGGGTCTCGGCATGCACGATCAACTTCGCGATCATGCTGTCATAATTCGGCGGCACGACGTATCCGGGCACCACGTGCGAATCGAGCCGCACGCCGAGACCTCCCGGAACTTGCCAAGTATCGATCTTTCCCGCGCTGGGGCGGAAGCCCTTCTCCCAATCCTCGGCGTTGATGCGGCACTCGATGGAGTGGCCGTTGATCTTCACGTCTTCCTGCTTGAACGGAATCTTCTCACCCGCGGCGACCATGATCGACATCTTGACGATGTCCACGCCCGTGATCATTTCGGTCACCGGGTGTTCGACCTGCACACGCGTGTTCACTTCAAGCATGTAGAAGTTCTGCTTGTCATCCATCAGGAACTCGCACGTCGCGGCGCCTGAGTACTTCGCGGCCTTGATCAATCGAGCCGCGGCTTCGCAGACCTTCTTCATCTTCTCGCGATCAATGTTCGGCCCCGGCGCCTCCTCGATCACCTTTTGGTGACGACGCTGCATCGAACAGTCACGCTCCCAACGGTACACGGCGTTGCCATGCTTGTCGCCAAGGCACTGCACTTCGACGTGGCGCGCGTGCTCGAGATACTTCTCGATGAACACGGCGCCGTTACCGAAAGCCGCTTGAGCTTCCTGACTGGCGATACGCAACATGCTGCGCAATGTCGCTTCGTTGTGGCACACCTTCATGCCACGGCCGCCACCGCCTGCGCTCGCCTTGATGATGACCGGGAATCCGATCTCATTGGCGACCCTGACGGCCTCTTCTTCATCCTCGATCGCATCTTCGGAACCCGGGAACACGGGAACCGAATTCGCGCGCGCGGTCTTTTTGCAGTCCACCTTGTCACCGAGCATCTGCATGCTTTCGGGCGACGGGCCGATGAACTCAATCTTGCAGTCGCGACACGCCTGACTGAAATCAGGCCGCTCGCTCAAAAATCCGTAGCCGGGATGGATCGCATCGACATCGGCGATTTCAGCCGCGGCGATGATGCGTGCGATATTGAGATAACTCTCCTTCGCGGGACCCGGGCCGATGCAAATCGCCCGATCCGCGAGTTTGAGGTAGGGAGCGTCTTTGTCCGCCGTGCTATACACACAAACGGTTTCGATCCCCAGTTCCTGACATGCGCGCATGATGCGCAGGGCGATCTCGCCCCGGTTCGCGATCAACACTCGTTTGAACATGCTGTACTCGCTCTAGACGATTTTTCAGTTCGGACGGATCGAGAACATCTTCTGTCCGAATTCGACAGCTTGACCGTTCTTCACCAGAACCTGTTCGATGACGCCCGACTTTTCCGCCTTGATTTCATTGAAGACCTTCATCGCCTCGATCAGACACACGACCGTATCAGGCGTGACGCTTTGACCGATCTTGATGAACGGAGCGGCGTCCGGATTCGGGGCGAGGTAGCATGTGCCGACCATCGGGCTCTCGATCGCGGCTTGCGGAGTCGCGGGCGCCGCCGCAGCCGCGGGCGCCGCTGCAGGAGCGGCAACTGGCGCCATCTGCGCGGGGGCGACATGCACCGGAGCCGCCATCATCGGCACTCCGCCGATCGCGCGCTTGATGCTGATGACGTCCTCACCCTTCTTCAGATCCACTTCGCTCAGGTCGTTCGCCTTCATCAGCGCGACCAACTCTTCAAGCTTCTTGATATCGATCATGGCTGTTCATCCCCACACCGTCTTGAGAGACGGAAGTCAGGCCGCGAGCGCGATCGGGTTTCGTTCGTACCCCGACCCGCGACGAGCGTACCGCCATGATACCGCCTTGAAGGGCGAAGGAAAACAGCTGACAGCTTCCCCGCATGAAATCCGAACGCCTCTGGTTCAACCTTGAACGTCGATTCGGCGACCGTTCAGCGCCGGAAGATAACCCGCGGCGTAGGCGCGAAGCGCCAAGGCCTGTGCGAGTTGAGGCACCCGAGCCTCAGCGCGCCAAATCGGAACCACCCTTGCCGCGACATTCGCAGCCTCTCTCACAACCCGATTGAGATCGACCGTATCGGCCCCGATTCGTGTGCGATCACTTGGTACCCCGGCGCGCTCTTGCGCTTCACGCACCAAATCGCCCATCCGAAGCGATCGCGAGTGCGGACGCGAATCGCCGTCTCCCATCGCACCGTTCTGAGCCGCTCGAACCCGCCGCTCGAACTGAAGCAGAGAGGCTTGAATCCTCGATTCCACGGTTCTTGAGATGTCCATGCCGGTTCAGGTGTCGAACCGCATGCCGACGGCGAAGCGTCCTGAAAAAGCGCCGATGCCGCTGATGCAACCGATTCCCGATTCCCGTTTATTCCGTGTGTTGCGAAGGAGCGACGCGGGAAGTGATCGATTCGCAACATACACTCGAATGTGCTTCGTACCGCCGATCTCGACTTTCATCTGCCGGACGATCTGATCGCGACCGACCCGGCGCAACGCCGCGAGGACGCTCGACTGCTCGTTGTCCGCCGATCTGATCCGAGCGACCTGCGCGACATGCGTATTTCGGATCTGCCATCACTTCTCAGAGCACATGACCGCCTGATACTCAACGCCACGCGTGTTTTGCCCGCGCGACTTGAGGGCTTCCGATCCGACACCGGGGGGCGCGTCGAGGGTTTGTATCTCGACTCGTTCGATCACAACGGCGGCTTGGTTCCGGCGTGGCATTGCATGCTCAAGGGAAAAAGCCTGCGTGACGGATTGGAAGTCACACTCACCCACGCCGATGGAACACCTTCGGAATTCAAACTCAGGCTCATCACAAGAGACGACAAAGAACATGCGTGGATTGCGATGCCGACCGGCCCCTCAGGCGCTTCGTTGGTCGCGGATGCGGTCCTGTCGATCGTCGGACGCACCCCGCTGCCGCCGTACATCATGAAGGCACGAAAGGACCGGGGGATGCCGGTCGAACATCGTGAAGATGTGGACCGATATCAAACAACCTTCGCTGCCGCCCCCGATCCTTCCGCTCCGGTCAGCGGTGCGGTTGCAGCCCCCACCGCCGGACTGCATCTCACGCCCGAACTGCTCAAGCGCCTGCAGGACCGGCGCGTGGAGACTTCAACCGTGTTGCTGCAAGTCGGTGCGGGCACGTTCAAGCCCGTTGAAGCGGAGTTCGTCGAGCAGCATCGGATGCATACGGAATGGTGCAAGGTTCCCGGTGAGACGATGAGTGATCTGAACGCGACGAGATCGGCGGGCGGCCGCGTGATCTGCGTCGGGACCACATCCGCCAGAACCCTTGAAACCTTCGGGAATCAGGGACTCCACCCCGTGGATGATTGGTTCAAGTCGGCGCTTTTGATCACCCCCGGCTTCCGGTGGACTTGGACGCAAGGCCTGCTGACCAACTTCCATTTGCCGCGCTCCACGCTGCTTGCCATGGTGTCTGCGATGTTCGATGAGGGGCTTCCTGCACTCCTGCGTGTCTACACCCACGCGATCAAGGAGCGCTATCGATTCTTCAGCTACGGAGATGCCATTATCATCCTGCCGGATTGATTCCCGAAGCCCTCCACCGGAGATTCACAATCTCATTTTCGCTGATGGATTCTCACAAGGATCCTCACGCTCGTTAGAATCAACGAAAAGGCCGAATTCATCCGATGATTTTGGCGCGGCAAGGATGTCGCACACCCGGTCGTTGGTTCACCGAAACGGAGTTCGAGTGTTTCTGTCTTCGCTCGTCAGCGCGATCCGCCAAGTCACGCCGGTCTCGGTCCGGGAGGGGCGCGATCCCGAGACCGTCCGAGTCTGCGACATCACCGAAGACAGCCGCACCGTCGTTCCCGGCTCTCTTTTCGTCGCGCGCTCAGGACTGAAGTCCGACGGTCGCAAGTTCGCCGCAGATGCCATCGCACTCGGTGCGGTCGCGGTCCTGACCGACGATGACTCACTCTGCTTCCATTCCATCCCGGTCCTCCACTGTCACGACATCATGCTCGGCGCGGCGATCGCCGCCGAACATTTTTACGGACACGCCTCTCACAAACTGTCACTCATCGGCGTGACAGGCACCAACGGCAAATCCACCATCACTTATCTCGCGTGGAAGCTCATGAACGCCGCGGGCGCTCGCACCGGGCTCATCGGGACCGTGATGATCGACGACGGCCGCGAAGTCGCTCGCGCCGTCATGACCACACCCCCAGCCATCGAACTCTCACGCACCTTTGCGACCATGGCGGAGAGTGGTTGCATCGCCGCTGCGATGGAGGTCTCAAGCCATGCGCTCGATCAACGTCGCGTCGGAGCTTTCAAGTTCCGTATCGGTGCGTTTACGAACTTAACGGGCGATCATCTCGATTATCACAAGACGATGGAGAACTACGCCGCGGCGAAGGCGAAACTCTTTGATTCCCTTCCTGTGGATGGTCTTGCGATCGTCAACGCCGATGATGCGGCTTTCACACGCATGATTCGTGACTGCAAGGCGCGTGTGCTTCGATGCCACACCGGGCCCGGCGAATCCGGGGAGGGGATCGCGCGCGTGGAAACGCTGTCGCGCTCGATTCGGGGAATGCGCCTGCGGATGCGAGGCCCGTGGGGCATGATCGAGGGTGATGTCGCACTGATCGGAGATTACAACGCCATGAATGTGCTACAGGCTGTGGCCTGTGCACACGCATCAGGCCTCAGCGCGCAGCAGATTCAGGCCGCACTCTGCACGCTGGACGCTCCTCCGGGCCGATTGCAGCGCGTCAGTCCGGAAGATTCCGACATCACCGTGTTCGTCGACTTCGCACACACCGATGATGCGTTGACGAATGTGCTTCGCGAAACAGGAAAGGTCATGGAAGGTCGCACACGGTCCGATGGCCCGAAGTTGTGGGCAGTGTTTGGTTGCGGCGGGGATAAAGACCGCACCAAGCGGCCGCGCATGGGGAAGGCCGCGGCAGAGCACGCAAATCGCATTGTGGTGACCAGCGACAATCCCCGTACCGAGGCGCCCAACGCGATCATCGACGAGATTTTGTCCGGCATCGCACCGACTGATCGCCTGAGAGTTGATGTTCAGGAGAACCGCGCGCGTGCCATTTCTTTCGCGATTCATGAAGCGAAATCCGGAGATGTGATCATTCTCGCGGGTAAAGGGCACGAGAACACGCAGATACTTTCGGACGGCAAAGGCGGCACGCTCGCGACGCCGTTTGATGAACCGGCGATCGCACGCGAAGCGATCGCGTTGCGACTCGCACAGAAGAAGGAAACGGCATCGTGACGGATTTTTGGACGGGCGACAATCTTCGACAAGTGCTCGGCGGGAATTGGATCAATCGTCCGACGGCGCCGCTTCGCGTCGCGGGCGTCACGACGGACTCACGCGGCGAATCCAACGGCAAAGCTTTTATCGCACTCAAGGGTGAAACTCATGACGCACACGCATTCCTGCATGATGCCGTCAAGAATGGATCACCGCTTCTCATCGTCGAGCGCGATCTTCCATTGCAGGGCGAATGGCCCGCGAATGTCGCGATCCTCCGCGTTCAATCGACGGCGAACGCTTTGCTCAAACTCGCGAACTGTTATCGACGCACGCTTGAAGCCACGCGCGTCATCGCGGTCGGCGGCAGCAACGGCAAGACCACCACAGTCCGACTGATTGATCAACTGCTCTCGGCATCCAAACGTGGCAGCGCATCGGCCAAGAGTTACAACAACGCGATCGGCGTACCGATCACGATCCTCAAAGCGAAGTCTTCCGATCAATACCTCATCTGCGAGGCCGGAACCAACAGCGCCGGCGAACTCGCGGTGCTCAGCGAGGCGCTCGAACCGGACATCGGGGTCATTACGAGCATCGGTCGCGAGCACTTGGAAGGTTTTGGCGATATGACAGGTGTACTGAACGAGGAGGCCAGCCTCTTCAAGAACCTGCGACAAGGCGGACTCGCGGTCCTGTGCGCGGATGCCCCGGGCCTTGTGGAGGCCGTCCGCAACTTCGCGGGCGCCACGCTCGGCGGAATCATCACATTCGGCTTCTCCCCTGACTCCGACTTGCGGATCGAAGAGGTCACCCCGACGTTTGAAGGCGTGCGCTTCAGGCTGCAGGATCGCTCCGATTGGTTCGTGCCGCTGCTTGGACGACACAATGCATCGAACGCGACGGCGGCGATCGCCGTCGCAAGGCGCATGGGTTTGGACAACGACACGATCCGCGCAGCCCTTGAGCGAGTGAAGGGCCCCGAGATGCGAATGGAGCGTCGCGAGATCCGTGGCGTTCGCTTCGTCAACGACGCTTACAACGCAAACCCCGAATCGATGCTCGCGGCGGTTGATGTCCTGGATTCCATTTCGCGCGAACTCAAGCCGACCAGACGCGTGGTTGTGTTGGGTGACATGCTTGAACTCGGAGACGCGACCGAAGACTCCCATCGCGAGGTTGCCGAAGCTTTCGCGAAATCCGCGCCGGATCTGGCGATCGTCGTCGGCCCGAGATTCAGTGCGCACACCAACAATTTCGGAATCCGCACTCAGGTGATCCATCTTCCGGACCTCACGCAAGGAAGGGATGGCGAGGCCGCCGGACTGTTGAGAACGGGCGACCTGGTGTTGTTGAAAGGTTCGAGAGGGATCGGTTTGGAGCGGGTGGTCAAAGCGTTCGAAACAGTTCAAGGTTAACGAGAGACTTCGCGCATGCTGTATCTGATACTCGAGCAGATTCGCACGATGCTGATTGATTCAGGGCTCTATGCACCCTTTCGCGTGCTCGAGCAATTGCAGTTTCGCGCGCTGTTTGCTGCGGCTTTGGCGTTCTTGATCGTCTTGATGTTCGGACGTCGAACGATTCGCTGGCTGACTCGCATGAAGATCGGCGACGCAGGCCTTTCTGATTTGGCGGCACTGCAAGATCACGCCTCATCCAAGGCGAATGTTCCGACGATGGGTGGGGTACTCATCGTGGGGGCGATTCTGGTTTCAACGCTTCTGCTCGCGGACCTCCGTGAGTTCTACATTCAACTCGGTCTCGTCGTGACATCCTGGCTTTGCGTGCTCGGCGGCTTTGATGATTGGCTCAAACTCACCGCCAAGACTCGCGGCACGGGCAGTCGCCAAGGTCTGTTCGCATGGGAGAAACTCGCCTTTCAGCTGGGATTGGGTCTGCTTGTCGGGTGGTTCCTGTATCGTCAAGGGATTCCAGGCGGCGAACAGACCGTTGATGATGTTCGCCATGTCCTGAATCTGCCGTTTCAGAAGACATACGACGGCTCAGGCCTGAATCCGAACCTCATCTTTTTACCGGGGGCACTCTTTGTCACATTTGCACTGTTGATGATCGCGGGGATGAGCAACGCGGCGAACATCACCGACGGCATGGACGGCCTCGCGGCGGGTGTTTCAACGGCGATCATGGTTGGCTTGTTCGTCCTCACGCTGATCGCGGGAGATCAGGGGATGGCGCAATATCTCCTCGTTCCGTATGTGCCGGGGAGTGAGGAACTCGCGGTTTTGGCGGGATCCACGGCGGGTGCTTGCCTCGGCTTTTTGTGGTGGAACTGCTGGCCGGCGCAAGTGTTCATGGGAGATACGGGATCGCTCGCACTCGGCGGAATTGCGGGATACATCGCGATCGTGACGCGTCAGGAGATCACGGTGTTGATCATGTCCGGCGTGTTCATGATTGAGATCGCAAGTGTGACGCTTCAGGTTGGATACTTCAAATTGACCAAAGGCAAGCGCATCTTCAAGTGCGCGCCGTTTCACCATCATCTTCAACTGAGCGGATGGAAGGAGCAGCAGATCGTCGCAAGGGCGTGGATCGTGACCGTGATTTTGGTCGTGATCGCGCTGGCGCTGGTCAAGGTGAGGTGATTCATGGGCGATGAAATCAGCGCGTGGTGGGAACCATGGGCGTTCACACGCAGGCGTGCATTCGCCGAAATTGAATCCACGGGTTGGTTCACGCTGCTGTTCTGGGTTCGGGTGACGACGATCATCGTGATCCTTGCATCGCTTGCCATCGTTGCGATGGTTGCACATGCGCCGAGCGTACAAGTGCCTTGGTTGCATGTCGGAGCGGGAATCTCGAGCGGAATCGCTTTTTTGTTCGTCGGAGGGAGTTGCGCGATTCTGGCGCCGGTTCGCATCGCGATCGCAACCGAGGGCATCCTGATTTCTCAAGGAACATCGTCGTATCGAATCTCGTGGAATGAGATGGAGCACATAAGGCTCGATGACAGCGGACTTCTGACAGTCGAGTGGATTTCCCGAGGGAAGACGAAGAAAAGTCGAATCTGGTCAGTCGGACAGTCCGGAAAACTGCAAGAACGAGTTCGAGCACGATTGATCGGCTCCGGGAAGATGTCGATCTCGGCACGGTGAATGAGACACAGGACAGCAACCGAATCCGCGCGGTAACGGCGCGGAAAAACGAAAACAGCCTCCTGTTGAGGAGGCTGTATCGCCGGCAGAACCGGGTATACAAGAAACAGTTGGGAATGCTTGATCACGCATCACTGCGTGGTTATCCGCTTGGGCTTCTGGCCTTTGCGGACGAGATTGTGTTGACGATCCAGGCCGACATCTCTGTCGGTTACTGGTCTAAGGAAATCCCTTAGAAAGGAGGTGATCCAGCCGCAGGTTCTCCTACGGCTACCTTGTTACGACTTCGTCCCAGTCACCGATCTTGCCGTGGGCACTGCTGAACTGCAGCGACTTCGGGCACTCTCGGCTCCCATGACGTGACGGGCGGTGTGTACAAGGCTCAGGAACACATTCACCGGAGCGTAGCTGATCTCCGATTACTAGCGATTCCGGCTTCATGCAGGCGAGTTGCAGCCTGCAATCCGAACTGGGGTGCGCTTTTTGCGATTTGCTCCATCTCGCGATCTTGCTTCGCTCTGTACGCACCATTGTAGCACGTTTGCAACCCTGGATGTAAGGGCCATGAGGACTTGACGTCATCCCCACCTTCCTCCGGTTTGACACCGGCAGTCTCGCTAGAGTACTCGGCATTACCCGTGAGCAACTAACGATAGGGGTTGCGCTCGTTAAAGGACTTAACCTGACACTTCACAGCACGAGCTGACGACAGCCATGCAGCACCTGTGATCGTTCCAACCTTGCGGCTGTGGCTCTACTTTCATAGAGTTAATCCGACCATGTCAAACCCAGGTAAGGTTCTTCGCGTTGCCTCGAATTAAGCAACATGCTCCACCGCTTGTGTGAGCCCCCGTCAATTCATTTGAGTTTTAGCCTTGCGACCGTACTCCCCAGGCGGCGCACTTATCGTTTTTACTACGACCGATACGGCGTCAAAACCGCACCGGTCTAGTGCGCATCGTTTACGGCGTGGACTACCAGGGTATCTAATCCTGTTTGCTCCCCACGCTTTCGTGCACTCAGCGTCAGGACAAGCCCAGCGGGCCGTCTTCACCATCGGCATTCCAGTAGATATCGACGCATTTCACCGCTCCACCTACTGTTCTGCCCGCCCATACTTGCCTCAAGATCGGTAGTATGTCCTGCTGTTCCTCAGTTGAGCTGAGGGCTTTCACAGAACACTTTCCGACCCGCCTACGCACCCTTTAAGCCCAGTGATTCCGACTAACGCTTGTGGCCTCTGTATTACCGCGACTGCTGGCACAGAGTTAGTCGCCACTTCCTCTGGGGTCAATCATTGGTTCCGACCCCTGACAGTGGTTTACACGTCAGAGACGCTTCATCCCACACGCGGCATTGCTCCGTCAGGCTTGCGCCCATTGCGGAAGATTCGTTACTGCAGCCTCCCGTAGGAGTCCGGACAGTGTCTCAGTTCCGATGTTGCGGGCCGTGCTCTCACACCCGCTACCCGTCTTCGGCTTGGTAGGCTTTTACCCCACCAACTACCTGATAGGACGATCGCCGCTCCTAAGGCGTTAAAACTTTGCTCCGTAGAGATCATGGTGTATTACCTGCAGTTTCCCACAGCTATCCACCACCTCGGGGTACGTTCGATCGTATTACTAACCCTTTCGCCACTCACCCTTGCGGGTTCGTTCGACTTGCATGTTTTAGCCATGCCGCCAGCGTTCAATCTGAGCCATGATCAAACTCTTCAATTGATTTTCGTTGAACCCGCCGTGAGGCGGGAAACCTTCAAGAGAAGTTTCAACCATGTTCCCCCACAAACCTTGCGATTCGTGAGGTGGTCTGGACGGATCTTGCGATCCGCCCCCATCGACGGCTCGTCGATGGTCTTGGCTTCATTCACTTCCGCCGGACTCAGCGGGGGGCTTCATCCGGCAGACACACGTGAGTGATTCCGTGAAAGCTGTGACCCTTTCACCAACCGCAAGCTCTGTCCCTGTGGGATCAGGCTTGATTTTTGGATCATCCGTCGCAGTCCCGGTTGAGGACTTGGGTGTTCTCCAATGCGAGCGGATGCACACTCTCGTGCAATTCCCAACTGTTTACTTTTCAAAGATTCCCGACTTCAGCCTCCAGCCGGAAGCTGTCGTCGTCCGCTGATGTGGCGGGAGAGAAGCATAACGCCCTCCCTTCGGCAGTCAAGCGTTCGACCTTCCACTTTCGTGCGATTGTTCCAAAAATCCATACCCGCTCAACACTTAGCTACCCCCAAATACCCCTTCACCCCTCCGCCACCGCCGCCACCAACACCCAAATCCGCCCTGTCCACGCCAACCCGATCGCGTCCCGAACAACTCGCGCAGCCTCCTCGACCGTTTCGCCGGTCGTGTACACATCGTCAACAATGACAATGACTTGCGGCAACT
>JBKDPX010000384.1:0-4009 GCA_046342165.1 Phycisphaerales bacterium
CGCCGCGACACCGGCGTTGTTGAGGCTCACCCCCTGCACGGATGCTGGTGTGACCAGATCGATGCCCGCATACGTGTCTTGCTCAAGAATGACACCGGTGCCGTTCATGTTGAGCGTCGCGTCGCTGTTCGCGCTTCCGACCGCCAGCCCATACACGAGGTAGTCACCCTCGTCATTCACCGACAACTGTGAGAAACTGCCCCAGATCTGACCGAAGGGGCTTCCCGTCGAGTTGCCTTCGCGATGAATCGCGACGCCATCTAAGTAAATATAACCATCGTTCGTCGTCGCGCCGGTTTCAAGACCGAGCGAGTGAATGTGGTGCAGGCCGTTGTCCGAGATGTCGTACTTGAACGCGATCGTCGGCGTCGCGAACTTGATCGGATAGTTGTCCGGCGCCGGGAACACCACATCACCGATGCGGAACACCACCTGCGGCACCGCGCCGGGTTCGTCAACCATGCGATAAAACAAGCGCCCGCTTGTCGATCCGCCCGGCGTCACCGTTGTCGTGCTCACCCACGCGATTCCGTTCGAGCCGAACATGCTCATCGCAGAGCACGCCTTGTAGTACAAACCGGTCACGCCCGGCGCCAACATTCGATCAGCCGCGACCAATCCCAAATCACTCCACACCGCATCGCGACTCGCCGCGACTTCATCGCCAACCGACGGCCCGAACACGAATCGTCCGCCGTCACCGAGTCCCATCGAGCTCTCGGGATTCGTCACGGTCGTACCCGCCGGCAATTCAAGCGAAGTCCACAGCGCCGATGTGTTCTTCCAGACGAACACCAGACTCGTCGGTCCGGTCGCCGTGCCGACACAGCCCGCTTCGCCCGCCATGTTGGTGAACGGCGTGTTCAATGTCGACACCGTGTACGTCGAACCACCCGCGCTGAAGGTCTGTCCCGTCTTGACCAACACATTCGCCGGACGCACCGTTTGTGCACCGACGATGCTCACCGGAAGACCGACACACGCCGCGAGAATCAATGCAGAACGCTTCATGCCCGTATCTTAGAGCATGAACACGATTTCTCCGAGAAAATCCTTCGTCGACCCGCACTGAATAGGTGTGATAACTCGGGGGGTTTCACTGATTTTCAGTGTCCGCCGGCGTGCGCGTCTTTCTTGGCGGGCTTGGAAGCCTTCTTCTCGCCGCCATGGGCTTGAGTCTTCTTGGACTCCGGCTTCCCGTGACCCTCACCTCCGCCACCTGTGTGCGGTTCCGCCGGGATCGAGGCCGCGGGAACGCTGCCCCGCTCGAAATCGAATGTCGAAGCCTGCTGCTGTTGCATCATCGGCTGACGCACAAAGATGAGCCATCCCCACACGCACACGCCAAGGAACAGCGTGTTCAGCGCAAACCACCCCATCGTCTTCTGCAACTGACTCGCCGGTACGACTGTCGCTTCAACCTTCGGCTGCTCCAACACCACCGGTTGCGGCGCGACCACCGCTGCACTCGCAACGGGGGCGCTCACGACAGGTGCGCTCACCACGGGCTCCGGCTTGGCTTCAACCGGCGCGACCTGCGCGACGGATTCGGGCGCGGCGGTTGTTTCCATCGCCAATTGCGCCGCGAGATTCGAGATCTGATCGAGCAGTGCATCTTGCGAGGGATCCGACAAGACGGGCGCCGGCGGGGCGGATTCTCCGGTCGGTGACTCTTTCGTCGCCTCCGCCTCCGCCAGCAGCACATCGATTTGAGAATGCAGATCCTTGGGATCAGGGAAGCCGCCCGAAGCCGCCGCGATCGCAGCCGCGGCTTTCTCCGCATTGGCTTGGTTCGCGAGCTGCTCCATCTCCATGCAAAGCCGATCGACTTGCTTCAGCAAGTCGTCGTTGGCGTCCACATCGGAAGTTCCGACGCTGGACTCGATCGGGCCTGGCATGGTCGGAGAGTGCATAAGGTACGGGTACTACTCAAGATCGGAAAACAGCGGGGCGAACTTCATCAAGCTCTTCAGTTCACGCCGCCCCACAGCGTACGAGGCCGCCGACACGCCGTCACAGAACGAACCATGGGATCACATCTCATCTTCCATCCCGCTCTAAACGCTCAAACGGGTGATCAATCCCCCGAGCCCGGTCACGTCCGAGATCTCGCACCATCGATCACCGTCACCATCCGAGGTGACGAAGCCCATCATGCCATACGCGTCAAGCGCCTCGAGGTCGGTGATCCGATCAGCCTCTGCGACGGCGCCGGGCTTGTCGCCCACGGCAAAGTCGCTGACACGCGCAAGAACAAACGCACCGACGAATGGGAACTGGATGTCGCGTTGATCTCGATCACTCGCGCGCACCCGACGACGCCTCGCATCAACGTGCATGCGCCCGCTCCCAAAGGCGACGCGCTCGAATCGATGATCGACGGACTGTCGCAAGTCGGCGCGGCGGCCTGGATCCCGCTCGACTGCGAGCGCGCGATCGTCGATCCGCGCGAAGGCAAGCTTCGCCGCCTCAAGCGCACCGCCGAGGAATCACTCAAGCAATGCGGACGCTCGCATCTCATCGAGATCGGCGAGAACATGAAGATCGAAGGCGTGCTGACAAGCGGTGCACGCGTCATCGTCGCTGATAAATCCGGCGCTCCATATCGCGCGTGCGGCGATCATGCCATCGCGATCGTCGTCGGCCCCGAGGGCGGTCTCACGCCGGCGGAACTCGAAACCCTTCGCGCGCGCGGCGCGATCATCGCGGATTTCGGCGTTCATGTGATGCGAATCGAAGTCGCCGCGGTCGCCGCATGCGCCATCGTGATGCATGCCGAACGCACGCGCGGCTGAAAAACAAAACCGCGCGACCCGTAAGGATCGCGCGGCTTGTTGTGATGTGATATGACTTACGTGCTCTGAGCTTCGGGCTCTTTGGACTTCTTGGGCTGAGGCGGCTCGGGCTTCTTCCACGCGAAGTTTTCCGGAGCCGGGCCCGACGCGAAGAAGAGGTGATCGAGTTCCTTGCCCTCGGCGTCCTTCGCGCGAGTCACGTTGATCGAACACGGCGCTTCGAATCCGCCCGCGAGCAGAGCCTCGGAGAGCGGGTCTTCCACGTATTGTCCGATCGCGCGGCGCAGAGGACGCGCACCGAATTCGGGGTTGTATCCCTTCTCGATGAGGAAGTCCTTCGCACCCTGCTCCAGCACCAGCGCGTAGCCCTGCGCAGTGAGGCGCTTGTTGAGCTTCGCCATCTCGTACTCGATGATGTTCGTGATGTCCGTCTTCGTGAGCGGACGGAACACGATCACATCGTCCAGACGGTTGATGAACTCGGGGCGGAAGAACCGCTCCACTTCCTTCATCAACACGACCTTGATGTTGTCATAGTCGGTCGACTCGGTGCGCTTGCCGAAACCGAATCCGCCGCCGCCCTTGATGAGATCCGCGCCGATGTTGCTCGTGAGGATGATCACCGTGTTGCGGAAGTCGACGTGACGGCCGAACGAGTCGGTCAATCGTCCTTCTTCCATGATCTGAAGAAGCATGTTGAACACGTCCGGGTGCGCCTTCTCGACTTCGTCGAGCAGAACCACGGAGTACGGACGACGACGGATGCGCTCGGTGAGCTGACCGCCTTCCTCGTAACCCACGTAGCCCGGAGGCGCGCCGACGAGTCGGCTCACCGTGTGCTTCTCCATGTACTCGCTCATGTCGAGGTGAATGAGGGCTTCCACATCACCGAACATGAACTCCGCGAGCGCCTTGGCGAGCAGGGTCTTACCCACGCCCGTCGGCCCGAGGAAGATGAACGAACCCATCGGACGCTTCGGATCCTTCAAGCCCGCGCGAGCGCGACGAATCGCCTTCGCCACGGCCTTGACGGCGTCGTCCTGGCTGATGACCTTCTTGTGCAGTTCCTTCTCAAGATCGAGCAGGCGCTGCGCTTCATCCTTCTCAAGACGCTTCAGCGGCACGCCCGTCATGCTGGAAATCACTTCGGCGATGATGTCTTCGTCCACCACGCCGTCGACTTCCTGGCTCTTCGCGCGCCATTCCTTCAGCGT
>JBKDPX010000385.1:0-3792 GCA_046342165.1 Phycisphaerales bacterium
AATCACGGGCGCTCAACTTGAGCGCGTCTTGAAGACCCACAGTCGTCACATGACCAAGAGCAAGTGGATGAACGCCGACGACGATATCGATCTTGCGGCGTGAAACCTCGTGAAATCAACTGAAACTTGTGTTCGGCGGACGCATCAATGTGAATGCCGCGGTGTTGAACTGCTCGAATATTGATTCCGGCTCACTTCGCATTTCAACGAATCGTCGAACCGGGGTCGATCTCACCTTTGACCGCGGTTGATTGCTCGCCATCGGACATCTCGAATGTCGGTCGAGGCGCGAGGAGAGCGATCACAAGAGCGGGAATGTAGAGCATGCCCGTCCACCACAATGCCCCGTTCGGACCTTGCGCATGGGTGACCAACCATCCTGAAGCGAATGTTCCGACCGCCGCGATGAGACGACCGGCGTTGGAGGTGACGCCACAGCCAAGTTCAGTCCGTGCTCTTGAAGCACAAGTTGCTGGACAAAGGGCCGACCGACCATGACATACAGAAAGCCGTCGAGGCCATCGAAGCACCAACCGAGCCATGCCGCAGAAAGCGCTTTGAACTGAGTTTTGTTGAGTCCGAGTGGCATGGTGCAGATGTTATCAGGTCACGATGTACTCGTTCATTCAAGCCGGATACCGACGCATGACAAGGTTCACGCGGTCTTATGCATGAAGTCGGTCACGCAGTAGCCGATTGCAGCGGCGCCGATGCCGGCAAGTACGCTTGCGAGCACATACACACATGCCATCGCATGCCGACCTGATGACCAGAGTTCGATGGTCTCTCGTCCGAATGTCGAGAACGTTGTGAAGCCGCCGAGCACGCCGGCGAGGATGAGCGCCGCAAGGTCGTGACGAAGCAGCGGAGCAAGGACTCCGATCGCAAGGCAGCCGATGACATTGACGCTGAGCGTGGCCCACGGGAATGCGGAGCCATATTGCGGTATCACAAGTCGCGCAGTTTCACCGAAAGCGAATCGCGCGACACCGCCGACTCCCGAACCCAGAAAGACCAGCAGCGAGTGACGCGCGAAATCGTTCATGGGAGGGAGCGTAACTGATCCGATCGAACCGCGTGTGTGTGGACAAGGATGGCGTGGAAAAAGCAGCGAGGCCGCCTTGCGGCGGCCTCGATGGGAGCGGATCGGTTTCAATTCGAGCGAAGAAGGTCAGGAGTCTGCTTCGAGTTGTTCCGATCCGGTGTGGTCAACTCAGACCTTGAAGCGGCCGACGAGTTCACGGAGCTTCTCGGCTTGCTGGCTGAGCAGGCTCGCGGCCTGGGCGGCCTGGTTCGCACCCTGCGCGCTCTCGCGAGTCACCGCGCTCATCTGTTCGATGGAGCGTGAGATGTCGCCAGACGCGGAGGCCTGCTGTTCGGACGCCGCGGCGATCGAGCAGATCATGCCCGCGAGTCCTTCGCTGCTTTGGGTGATTCGACCGAGGGCCTGACCCGCGGAGTTGGCGAGCGTGACGCCCTTGTCCATGCGGCTGCTGCCGGTCTGGATGCGCTCGACGGCGTTGACCGTCTGCTCTTGGATCTCGCGGATGCTGGAGGCGACCTCTTCGGTTGCCTTGGTGGTGCGCTCGGCGAGCTTGCGGACTTCATCGGCGACGACTGCGAAGCCGCGACCGTGTTCGCCTGCGCGCGCCGCTTCGATCGCGGCGTTGAGCGCGAGGAGGTTCGTCTGATCAGCGATGTCGTTGATGACCTTGATGATCTGACCGATTTCCTCGCTCTTCTTGCCGAGCGTGGAGACGGCTTGCGCCGATTGTCCGACTTCGCCGGCGATCGCCTTGATCTCGCTCACGGTCTGCTCGACGACTTCGGAGCCGCCGATGGAGTCTTGACGAGAGGCGTTCGCTGCGGTGCTCGCGGCATTGGCCTTCTTCGCGACTTCGTTGACCGAGCTCGACATCTCTTCCACAGCGGCTGAGACGCGTGATGCCTGATCCTGCTGACGTGAAAGTCCGGCAGCCATTTCCTCGGCGCTGGCGGCGATTTCGGTGGAGGCGCCGGCGACTTCGTGGGTCACGCGGCCGATTTGCACGATCAGGCTGTTCATGCCGTCGACGAAGGTGTCGAACCAGTGCGCGAGCGCGCCGATTTCATCACCGCTCTTGAGGTTGATGCGCTTGGTGAGATCGCCATCGCCCGTCGCGATTTCGCGGAGCGAATCGACGAGGCGGGAGAGCGGGCGACCGAAGAGCACCTTCATACCCCAGATGAATCCGCCCGTCACGACGATCATGAGCGGGATCGTGTACATCAAGCCTTCACGGAAGAATCCGAAGATCTGAGCTTGCACGGGTTCGAGCGGCAACACGACTTCATACGCGCCGTGAATGTCGCCGGGCTTCCAGTTTTCCATCGCGAATCCGATCGGATCTTTGCCGTCGAAGGCGCCGTTTTGATCCTTCGCGTCGTACTTCGCGGGATCACCGTGGCAGAGCATGCAGGACTCTTCGAGACGGATGGCGCGCCTGTAGTGCAGCGCGTTTCCTTCCTCGTTGAAACGAGCAAGCGATTCACCTTTGTTGCTCTTGGCGGCCTCTTCGAGATCCTTGAGCATTTTGCCGCGGAAGGAATCGGCGGTCACGGCGTTCTTGGGGTTGCGCGCGTTGAACGCGGGAACCTTGAACTCGATGCCTTCCTTTTCCGCGGCGTCACCGGCTGCGTTCCAGCCAGCGACGACGGGGATGGTGTTGTAAAAGCGCGTTTGATCATAGTTCGCGCCGTTCTTCATTTGCGTGACGGCCTCGTCGAGCAACGTCTTGGTGTCGAACGATCCGTTGGATTGCATCATCGAGACATGGGTTTTGGTCTGATCGGCAACGGCGGTGAACGCCGCGGCCTTTTTGACCAATGCATCCTCCATGTCGCGCTTGTAGCCGCTCAGGAAGACCACATAGTTGACCGCGACGACGGCGATCATCGAGATGATCGTCGCGCCGATGATCTTGGTGGACAGACTCAGACTCTTTTTCGGTTCGGAACTCATAGTTGACCCTCTTTAGAACGCAACACCCCAACGATGTGCGGCATCGAAGAATCGGACACGAGACTCCGAAACTTGATGCTCCGGAAGTTTGCACGGGAAGAATGCCCGCAGTCGGTGATGCGCGTTCGCTGATACGGGGGTTTTCCGCGGGAAATTGGGGTGATCACCCCAGCGGCTCTACACTCACCCCGTGAGCGTCGATCACGATCCATTCACTCCCCCGCCTTGGGGTGAGGAAACCAACACCGAGCGCATGAATCGCCTGTCAGCGAAATCGCGCTCACTGGCTCAGTCGCCGGGCGTTTATCTGCTGAAGGATTACAACGGCGTTGTGATCTACGTCGGCAAGGCGCTGAGTCTTCCGGATCGTGTTTCAAGGTACTTCGTCCCGTCAACGGATCTCGGCCCGCAGAAACAGCCGATGCTCGACGTCGTGCATGACTTCGATGTCTTGCTCTGCGAGACCGAGTGGGAGGCGCTTATCACCGAAAACAGACTCATCAAGGACATCAAGCCGCGCTTCAACGATCGGCTGACTGACGATCAAACATTCCCGTATCTTGCGATCACCCGCCATGAGGATTTTCCGCGGGTGTTCGTGACCCGCAATCCCTCGGATCCCGATCTCAAGGGTGCGAGAATCTACGGGCCGTTCGCGCACGCGGGCGCGCTACGGGAGGCGATTCAGGTTTTGCAGCGGGTCTTTCGCTTTCGAACCTGCAAGCTCGACATCGTGGACGGCGATCCGAAGAACGCGCGATTTCGCCCGTGTCTTCTGTATGCGATCGATC
>JBKDPX010000386.1:0-1817 GCA_046342165.1 Phycisphaerales bacterium
GTCTTTTCGAACCGCATCAACACGCTGAACAAAGAGGGCAAGACCCCTTGCCGCGTGACGCACTTCTGGGATCCGGGCAATCACGAGTGGCAGCACCCGGCCGGACCCGAGCAGTCCGCCAAGGATGTCGCCAAGTGGCGCGAGGACACGATCAAAGAGGGCGCCGTTCAGGTGAACAGCCTCGATGAATTGCTCAAGAACGTCGACGGCGTGCTCGTGCTCAACATCAACGGACACCGACACCTCGAACTCGCCATCGGCCCCATCGCCCGCGGCATGCCGACGTACATCGACAAGCCCTTGACCTGTTCACTCGATCAAGCGCGCAGTCTCTTGAACATGACGCGTCAGTACAAGGCTCGTTGTTACTCCGCGAGTTCTCTGCGTTTCATCACGGAAATCCCGAAGCTCGACAAGGAAAAGGTCGGCGATATCGTCGCGATCGATGCGTTCGGAAACGGTGAACTGCTCGACATGATGCCTCACTTGTGGCACTACGGCTGCCACTCGATCGAAATGGTCGATGCGATCTTCAAGTGGTCGGGCCAGGGACCGGGAGTCGCCCGCGTGAGCGCGATCGCGACCAACGACTATCACCTGCTCGACATGCAGTACCGCGACGGTCGCATCGCCCGCTTACGCATGGACCGCGTCGGCGCATGGGCCTTCGGCGCGACGATCCACGGCACCAAGGGTGTTCAGCAGTTCGTCGTTGATTTCGGCCCGGTGTACACCAAGCTCGTCGAGGGGATGGTCAAGTTCTTCGAAGGCGGCGAGGCACCCGTCGATCTGCGCGACATCGTCGAGAACGTCGCCGTGATGGAAGCCGGAAACCGCTCCATCGCCGCCGGCGGCGAGTGGATGGATATCCCCGAGATCAAGTGAAACGCGATTCGGGAAGTTCTATAAGCTCCCGACGCGCGACACCGATCATTATACGAACATTCCAGCGCGTGATCCTTCCAAATCACGAACTCAACGGTCCTAAACCACCGTTGTTTGTGATTTTCCGTCTCTCCGGCGCATTCATGCTTGCCAAACCGCCCGTCTTCGGCGAAACTCTCAATGCGGGCAGGTTATATAACGCCCGCGAGAGACAAGCATGCGTTTCCGAACTCTGACAGCGATGTTGTCTGTAACCGTTGTCGCCGCGATGGCGAACGGCGATGACACGCCCATCGCGATCCGGAGTTTCGTGCGTGAAACACCGGCGGGTCCGGCTCGAATCTTCGAAGCGCGCATTGATCTTGCGAATCCGAAGATTGAAGTGCTCGTCACGGAACCTGTTTCACAGACTCTGAAACACCGAGACGCGGACAGCATCGCGATGCCGACCGATCGCTGGGCGGCTTCGGTCGGGGCGACAGTGGCGATCAATGCGAATTACTTCGGTAAGCTTGCAGAAGGCGAGACCAACACGCTCGGATTGAGCGTGAGCGACGGCCGCATCGTTTCACCGGTGCGCGAGTACGCGGGCGCATGTGATCCCTCGCTTGTGTTCACGAAAGACCGCATCGCGAAGATCGGCGTGTTCAACGGCAACCAAGCGCAGGACGCTTGGGACGCCGTGGCGGGAATCGGCGCGTCGCCGACTGATCCTGATCATGGCGGACTGCTGGTGCAGAACGGCGAGAATCGGGGCGAGAAGGCTCGCATTGATCCGAAGATTCGGCACCCGCGCACCGCCGCGGGTGTGAGCGCCGACGGTCGAACGTTGTGGCTCGTCGTGGTGGACGGGCGCCAGCCGGGATATTCGGTGGGGATGACCTTGCCGGAACTCGGGGACTTGATGATTGAACTTGGCGCGGATGATGCGC
>JBKDPX010000387.1:0-3233 GCA_046342165.1 Phycisphaerales bacterium
AAGTTGGTCTCTCATGATGAATTCGCCGCAGCGGCCGGCTTGATGGGCAAGCGCGTCAGCGGCTTGAGCGATCAGTACGGGCGTGTTGACGGCAAGGTGATGAGCGTTGCGCGGACGAATGAAGGTGCAGTGCTCAGTCTCGACAACGGAGTCGCCGTGCGATTCTCGAAGGTTGATGAAATCGCCGAGGTGACGCCGTGAACATCGCCGCAGGCAATGACATGCTCAAAGCGCTTGGTTCCGGCGTCTTGCCGCCCGGTGTCGAGCGTGGCGCGATTCGTGAAACGAACATGGCTCGCGCCGGATTCGCCGATTTGCTCGCGAAGGTACGGGGCGGCGCGATCGAATCCGGCCTGGAAGTCACTGTGGCCAACGGTGCGGGTGTGAATCTGTCCGAGAAGCAATTGGAGCAACTTGCGAAGGCCGCGGATCTCGCGGAGAGCGAGGGCGCCACGACGGCTTTGGTGATGATTGACGGCATGGCGCTTCGGATGGATGTGACGGGCCGCAAGGTGCTCGGCACCGTGGATCTCAGCGCCGGCGGCGTTGTGACGGACATTGATTCGATGATTTCGATTCCGAGTGATTCACAAGGCGAACCGAGCATCGTTCCGCCGCCCTCTCGTGGCGTGCTGGGACTCAGCGCGGGAATGCTCGAATCGCTCTCGAATCGAAACAACTGAACGGCATGTGAACCGCTGATCAGCGGATGACAGGAGAATCGGTCATGGCTTCGACGACAGCACTCTACTCCGCGCTCTCCGGCCTCAACGCCAATGCGCGCAACATCGATGTGATCGGCAACAACATCGCAAATGTGAACACGACCGCATTCAAGTCTTCGCGATTGATGTTCTCAAGCCTCTATTCAAAGACCATGAGCAACGGCACGCCTCCGCAAGACGCATCGGGCGGAACGAATCCGATGCAAGTCGGTTTCGGCGTGAACATCGCGGGTACGCAGCGCAACTTCGCGCGAGGCGGACTCAATGCCACAGGTGACGCGCGCGATCTGGCCATCGAGGGTGATGGATTCTTCATGGTCGAGCGAGGCACCGAAACTCGATACACCCGCGCCGGTGCGTTTCGTCAAAACGCGCAACAGGAATTGACCACCATCGGCGGCGACCGCTTGCTCGGATACGGCGTCGATACGGATTTTAATGTCCGCAGCGGAACGCTCGAAGCCATCAAGATTCCGCTCGGCGGAATGCCCATCGCCGAAGCGACTGAGAATGTGACGATCTCCGGCAATCTCAAAGCCGATGGCGCGCTTGCGACACATGGATCGTTGCTCCGAATCGGTGGCACGACGACTGCGGGACTGCGAGCGATTTCGACCGCAACGCCCGCTCCCGGCGGCGGCAATGTCATCAATACCGACACGCTGCTGACTCAAATCGAGGATCCCGCACTGCCCGGTTCCGACACCCCGCTGTTCAGTGCGGGGCAGAGCATCCAGATTCGTAATGCGGAAAAGGGAAACAAGACTCTCGAAACCCGCACCCTCGACATCACCACGACGACAACAGTGCAGGATCTCAACGATTTCATCGCCGAAGCGCTTTCGATTTCGAGCGATGCGGGAGCGAATCCCGACGGAGCGATCCCCGGCGTGACGATCGATCCGATCACGGGCATGATCAGTGTGGTGTCCAACACCGGAACCGCGAATGACATTTCGTTCGACACCAACGATTTCCGTCTGCTCGATTCATCCGGCGAGTTGATCAAAACTCCGTTTGTCGCATCGAAGATCGCCGATGCCGACGGTGAGAGCATTCGCACGACTTTCGTCGCCTACGACTCGCTCGGGGCGCCGGTTGAAGTCGATGCGACATTCGTGCTCGACAGTCGTGCGACCAACTCCACGACCTGGCGCTACTACATCGAATCGGCGGATGACACGGATCTCAACGCGCAACTTGCCACAGGCACCCTGCGCTTTGATACCGACGGTCGTTTGATCGATACGACTCCGATCACATTCACGATTGATCGCAACGATCAAGGCGTCAGTGATCCGATGGCCATCTCCTTGCGTCTCGAGGATCAAAGCAACATGCTGACATCCCTCGCCGACGATGTCTCTCAGGTCGCCGCGACCTTCCGCGACGGCGCTCCGCTCGGTACGCTCGCGGCGTTCTCCGTGGGAGTCGACGGAACGATCACGGGCAGCTTCACCAACGGTCAGACACGAACGATCGGTCAGATCCCCGTCGCGACGTTCACCAACAACGAGGGGCTCGTTGATGAGGGCGACAACCTCTTCCGACCCGGCGCCAACAGCGGCGTGCCGGTGATCAGCACGGCGGGCACACTCGGTGCCGGTGGCGTCGTCGGCGGGGCGCTCGAACTTTCGAACGTCGAGATGGGTGATGAGTTCATCAAGCTCATTCAGTCTTCGACGGGTTACTCGGCGAACAGCCGCGTGATCCGAACGACGGACGAACTGATGCAGCAATTGCTCGTACTCGGTCGCTGATGGTTGAAGTCCGCGAACTTTTGAAATCGAATTGAATTCACCCTGTTGAAGGGTCGATGCACCTCCGTCGGCACGGTCTGTGCCGCGTGTGAGGATTGCATCATGGAACATTCGGACTCTTCAGTTCTGCTTGCATGGATCGCGCTGGGGCAAGCCGCCCCGGTGGTGGCTTTGGGCGTCGTCTGTCTGGTGTGTGCGGCGCTCGTCGCCGTTGTCATCGGCGGGATCAGCGCTTTTGGCGCCAATGCGCGGGTTTCAACCCCGCGCGGAACCGTAGGAAGACTCGCGCTTTCAGCGTGCGCGTTGTGCGCCGGCGGATTCTCCCTCAAACTGATGCTCGGCGGCATGAACATCGATGGTTTCGAACTCTTCAAGGCCGTTGGCTTGTATGCATTGGCGATGAGTTTCTTCGTCGGTGCTCAGTATGCATCCGCCGCGGATTCAGGCGTCGCCGAAGAGGTGCAAGCCGAACGCAACACCTGCAAGGCTTCATCACGCGGAACCCACAAAAAGGCGGCATGAGATTCCGTTTGTAGCGGTTGTTCTGTTCGAAACGGTGAGGAATTGTCGTCCCGCGCTCACAGAGCCGCGAAACCTCGCCGATTTCATTCAGGTGCGCATTGCATTGATTCTTGAAGCGCACTTCGGAGGCTTGTATGTCGGACAAAGGCGAAAAGACAAAATCCGGCGACGCGAACGCCGCGGAGAGCGGTGCGAAAAAGGGACCGGGGAAAACGGTCGGCATCGT
>JBKDPX010000388.1:0-2528 GCA_046342165.1 Phycisphaerales bacterium
GTTCGGACGCTACTATGGATCGACCGAACGGGGATCGGCTTAGCCGCCGATGCGCCGTCGGCGCAGGACATTCGAATAACGGGTTGATCGGACGGCTGTTTTGTCTTCCTGTAGTTGTTTTCGGTTCTCGCCGCCGGATCAACCCTCGTTGAAATCAGACCGCATGCGTGAAATCGGGATCAGAGCGCACCGCGGAAGCAAGGGATGATCCCGGAACGCTGTGTACGCCCGTGACGAGAGCCTTCGGATGATTTGGAATCAGTTTCATCGTGTTGATTCGACATCCGCCGCACCTCGCATCTGATTTTGCGATGTTTCGATGATCATGCGCACGGCAGCCTCGGTTTCGGTCGGGGAAGGATGTCTCATGGTTGCACACGAGTTTCTGGCACAAATCGAAACAACGAACGTGGTGCTGTTCGCTGTTGGTTCTTTGATCGTCGGCCTGTTGATCGGATTCTTCGCGGTTCGAGCGCTTACGGGCATGACCATCGGACGAGCGCAGTCCGAAGCCGCGCGTATTCGATCGCAAGCGGAGTCCGAAGGCAAGACCGCCGCCGATAAAGCGCGTTTGGAGTTCGAGCGGGGGTTGCTCGAGGATAAGAAGAAAGCGGAGGAAGAGATCGAGCGTTCTCGAGGCGAGCTTCGTGAGGAAGAAAAGCGCATCGCGAAGCGTCAGGATTTGATCGACCGCAAGGAGGAATCGCTGACGCAGAAAGAGCAGTCGCTCGCGAAGTCGGCGGAGTCTTTGAAACAGCGTGAGGACAAGCTCACGATGCGGGAGGGCGAGGTTGAAAAGCTTGTGGTGCAACAGACCGACGCTCTGCACCGTGTGACCGGATTGGACAAGGCTTCGGCGACAGACATGTTGCTGCGCCGTCTTGAGGATGAAGTTCGTCCGGAAGCCGGCAAACTCGCTCGCGAGATCATCGAGGAGGCCGAATCTCAGGCCAAGGAGAAAGCGCGCGAGATCACGCTGATGGCGGTTCAGCGCTACGCCGCGGAACACACGGGCGAGAGCACGGTGCGAACCGTCGCGATTCCGTCGGACGACATGAAGGGGCGCATCATCGGTCGCGAAGGTCGGAACATTCGCGCCATCGAGAAGGCGACCGGAGTCGACATCATCGTCGACGACACTCCCGGCGTGATCGTGGTCTCGTGCTTCGATAAGATCCGCCAGGCTGTCGCGGTCGAGTCCCTTGAACGATTGATTGCGGACGGACGCATGCACCCCGCGCGCATCGAAGAGGTCGTCGAAAAGGTTCGGGGCGAGATCAACGAGAAAGTACTGAAGGCGGGCAAGGAAGCGGTTCTCGAAATGAATCTGCGAAACGTGCACCCCAAGATCGTTGAGGCGATGGGCAAGTTGCATTACCGCACGAGCTACGGCCAGAACGTGCTACGACACTCCGTCGAAGTCGGCTTCCTCTGTCAGATCATCGCCGATCAACTCGGACTCGACGGCGCGCTGGCGCGTCGCTGTGGATTCCTCCACGACATCGGCAAAGCCATGGATCACGAAATGGAGGGCGGCCATCCGAAGATCGGTATGGATTTCGCCCGTCAGTTCGGAGAAAAAGAAGCGGTGCTCAACGCCATCGGCGGTCACCACGGCGATATTCCTTCCACGACTTTCTACACGCCGATCGTCATGGCGGCGGATGCGGTCTCTTCCGCGCGTCCCGGCGCGCGTCGTGAAAGCATGGAGAAGTACGTCCAGCGACTCAACGAGTTGCAGGACATCGCGATGTCGCATCGCGGCGTGACCGAGGCCTATGCGATTCAAGCCGGTCGCGAAGTGCGCGTGATGGTCGACGCGTCGAAGGTCGACGATAACGAAGCGTTCCTGATCGCACATCAAATCGCCAAGCGCGTCAGCGACGAGATGACCTTCCCGGGCGAAATCAAAGTGACCGTGCTTCGCGAAACTCGTGCGATCGAACTCGCCCGCTGATTCTTCAGCGTCGGCGTTCCCACGACCATCGCAGCGATTCGTCGAAGACGGTCGCGTCCGATGCGGCGAGCAGTCGGTTGCTGAGGTCATCCATCGCGACGCGTTGTTTGCGAAGCAATACGCGTCGACGAACATCATCGTCGGAAGCCGGTTGCGACGCGGGAGTGCGATCTTCCACCAAAGCAATCGCAAAGCCGTCTCCGAAAACCGCCGGGTCAGTCGGTTCGAATGACTTCGCCTCACGCAATTGTTCTCGGATCGATAATGGCAGCGACGGATCCTCCGGGGAGATAAAACCAAGGTCTCCGCCGCGCCGTGCGGAGGAATCCGTCGAGCGTGCGATCGCGATCATCGCGAACTCGGAGCTTCGTCGTTCGGCGGAAGTCGCGAGCAGCGCGGAGCGAATCTCCGCGACCTCACGTTCTCCAGCGACGGTGATGATTCGCACTCGCACCTTTTCGCCGAAGTTGATCTTTTTCGCGAGTTCGACTTCCTCATCGGAAACGGTGATCGATTCCGAAACCAACGCGCGCAACTTCGCGTTGCGCAGAAGTTGCGCTTGATAACGACG
>JBKDPX010000389.1:0-1577 GCA_046342165.1 Phycisphaerales bacterium
CATCAGCGGTGACGATGAAGCCGTCGAGGTTGCGGAGCATGCTCTCCAGGAGAAACTTGATGGAGTAGGGCACCTTGTCGACGTGCCCGATGCCCTTGGCCTTGAGGGCGTTGAGGTCGTAGTAGGAATAGGTGCCGAACTTGGTGGTGAGGGACTTCTTTGCGCCAAACGGATCGGTGGACATGGTTGCTCCGAGGGTGAACTTGCGTCTGTACGGCAAGGTTACGCACGGAGGGGGTCGATTTCACGGGCGATTTATGGCTCGGAATCGAGGCCGAATCACCATCCGACGCGGGATTTCACCGCGTTCAATTCCTCGGTGACGTTCAGGTGGATCGCCCATTTCTCGAGGTAGTCACTATCGATGAGATCTCCGCTGATCTTGAGCATCGACGCTATGTCCCGGAGATGCTTGTTGGAGGCGCCTTCCCTGTAGAACTCGAGCTTGTCAGAATCACGACCTCGGGGGTGGTCATGAATCCCGAAACCCCGGGCATGATTTCCACGTCCTGAGAGCGTTGGAAACGCAACGCATCAATTCCGCGAGGCTCGATACACATGAAATCTATTTTCATTCCCGTGCCGTTGTCGATCACGTTGAACATCCCAGCTTGCCCAAAGGCAGTGACGATTGCGGTCCTGTCGAGGCAATACGAAGGATTGGGGAATGCTTCACAGAACGGATCAGTCACCGAATCGTAGAAAAATCGCCTCAACGCGCTGAGCGGGCGTCATGCGCCTGTAAATCTTGTCGGTGCGGTCGTCGATCACCTGGATGCGTCTCGGAGCGAGGCCTATGGCGCCTTCATTGTACGACGCCGCGCAACGTGGTAGTCTCCGTGTCATGGATCACCCGCTGTCACGTCGTCACGCCGTTCAGACCATCGCCGCCGGAGCCCTCGCCGCGCCCGCGTTGCTTGGGATGGGTCGCAAATCGGGATTGGGCCCGGTCATCGTCGGCGAAGGTGAGCATCGCTACGAAGTTCAACATGATTTCGGCGAACTGCCGAACGGTCATGCATGGGGCAACACCCACGGCGTGTGCGAAGATAAGGGCGGCTTCATTTACATCAAGCACACGGTGCATGCTTCGGCATCCGTGGGCGATGCGATCGTCGTCCTGGATCCGCAGGGCAAGTTCGTGCGTTCATTCGGTGCCGAGTATCGTGGCGGCGCCCACGGCTTGCATCTCTCCGCGGAGCCTGAAGGGGAGTTTCTGTACCTGTGCGATCCCAATCGCGGATTGGTCGAGAAAACGACACTGCTCGGAGAGCGGGTCTGGAGCAAGAGTTGGCCCAAGGACTCCGGGGTGTACGGCAATGCGTCGGAATATCACCCCACCAACATCGCGGTCGTGCCGTTTGATCTTGGCTCCAAACACGCGGGCTGCTTGTTCATCGCCGATGGATACGGCAAGAGCTGGATTCATCGATACGACGCCAAAGGCGAATACCTCGGCACCTTCGGCGGCCCCGGGAAAGAACGCGGACAACTGTCCTGTCCGCACGGCTTGATGATCGATGTTCGGGATCGCAGCGAACCCAAACTCGTCGTCGCCGATCGATCCAATCGCCGCT
>JBKDPX010000390.1:0-19429 GCA_046342165.1 Phycisphaerales bacterium
TCCATCGACTCGATGCGCTCGCGTCGATGTTGATCAAAGAGAATCGCAAGCGATCCCCAGACCACAATGCCCATCGCATGGAAGATCGTCGCGCTGATCGCGGTGCGATCCCCGGCGAGCAGCCCGTAGATGAGATAGACCGAAACGAAAAGGACCTGCAGAGCCAGGCCGAGAAGACAGACCCCTACGGCCCGTCGATACGTCAGGTAATCGGCTTTCATGCGTCAACCGTTCCCGAGAGAATCGACCCGCAAGCGGTCGACCCGCGTTCGCCGAACCGTCATCACGACGCCACGCGCGTCACGATGCGAGATCCGGATCCCGCGCCATTCAAAATCGAACGACCGCGCTTTGGCGCGACCGACGCCTTCCCCCGCCATTCCTCCCGTTCCTCGCGACGCATCGCGCAGACTCACCAGAACGGCGAGCCCGACATCCACTTCCCGCCCGACTCCGAATCCGATCCCGAACCATCAAGAGTGCGGGGTCGTATTGTCGCGGCAACCGCTCACGCTTTCCACTCGGACCCGAACACACCGTCTGCCAAGCGAACAAAGTACGCCCGAATCGTGGTTGTGTTCGCGCGCCGCGGAGGTTCCGAGGCACCAAGCCGCCGCGCGAGGCACGAACCGGTTAGAATCGACCCCTGATTATGCCAGTCCAACTGCTCACCATCGCTCGCAACGCCTTTGTCGAGAGCCTGCGCCAACCGATCATGTTCGTGCTGATCATGGTCTCGGGCATCCTGCAGATCCTCAACACATGGGGCACGAATTTCAGCATGGGTCAAGAGAGTGCGACCCAGGTCAAGGGCGACGATAAACTACTGCTGGACATCGGCTTAGCTACGGTCTTCGGATGTGGAACATTGCTTGCGGGGTTCGTGGCGACAGCGGTGCTGAGCCGCGAGATCGAGAACAAGACCGTGCTGACCGTCGTCAGTAAACCGGTCTCCAGAACGACCCTGATTTTCGGTAAATATTTGGGTGTAACCGGCGCGATTTCCGCCGCGATCACCATCATGCTCGCATTCCTGCTCTTTGGAATTCGCCACGGGGTGCTGTCCACCGCGGCGCATGAAATCGACGGCCCGGTACTCGTCTATTCCCTGGGTGCTGTTTTTCTGGCTTTGATTCTTGGTGGATGGTGCAATTTCTTTTACGGATGGAGCTTTCCGCAGACCTTCGTCTCGATCCTGCTTCCGTTGATGTGCTTTGCCTACATCCTGTTGTTGGGCACAAGTAAGAAGTGGACATTCCAACCACTTGGCACGGATTTCCAATCCCAGGTCTTCATCGCGTGTCTGTGTCTCGCGATGGCGATTTTGGTGTTGACCGCGGTAGCCGTCGCCGCTTCCACACGACTCAATCAAGTCATGACGATCACGGTCTGTTTCGGAGTGTTCGTCGCCGCGCTGCTTTCGAACTACCTGGTCGGCCGCCATGTCTTCAACGCGGCACCAATCGGCGCGATCGCATCGATCACGCCCGACGATGCGTTCAAAGCTGACATGAGGGAACTGAACACCAAGTTCAAAGTCGAACTGGAGCAGCCTTCGAAACTTCCGGTGAAGCCCGGCGATGCGATTTATTTCAGTCCCGCGCCGAACGGATTCCCAAATCTCGCCAAAGGCGCATATGGAGACTTCACGGGCAGACTCGACGAGGCGAATGAAATCCTCGGTCCGGGAGCGCAGCCTGCATTGATCCTGACCGAAGGCGGCGGCGGTCGACTGACCGTGCGCCATCAAGGTGAGATGCCGCTGGATTTCATTCGCACCCCTGAGAAGGGTGACTACGTGTTCATCGAGCCCGTCGATGTGAATGGCGCGGCATTAGCGACATGGGGAGCACTGCCGAACCTTCAGTACTACTGGCTGCTCGACGCGATTTCGCAAGGACGAAGAATTCCCTGGGATTATGTCGGACTTGCGGCACTCTACACGGTGTGTCAGATCGGTCTGTTCCTCTCGATCGCCGTCGCGCTCTTCCAAAAACGCGATCTCGGCTGAATCATCCACCCGCGGCGTTTCGGCCTACCATCTTAATGTCAACAACGCGCGAGCGTTCAGGAGTATCGAATCATGGCATCACAGCAAGACAACAAGAAAATCGTCCTCGTCAGCGTCGCAATCGCTGCGTTGGGTCTCGCCGGAGCACTGTTCATGTGGCAGTTCGGAATGTTCAGCGGACCGGAGCCGGTTCCCCAGGACATCACTTCGGGCATGTCTGACGCCGAGAAACAGGATTTCGAAAAGAACCAGGCGGACAAGCAGCAATTGATGAAGCGCACGCCACCGGCCGGCGCCTGATATTCCGATCCTCGACCTGAATCGAAGCCCTCGCCACTGGTGA
This sequence comes from Phycisphaerales bacterium, assembly GCA_046342165.1. Lineage (GTDB taxonomy): Bacteria > Planctomycetota > Phycisphaerae > Phycisphaerales > UBA1924 > JBEIUO01. The sequence continues at coordinate 2,355 of JBKDPX010000390.1, forward strand.
GGGCTTCGTCATTTTTGGGGCTTCATCACCTTGTACGGCATCAGGAATACGCCTCTTACGTGTCGCTCCCCGCCCTTCCAGCGCTGCGTCGTGCAGGCGAACTTCCGCCCGTGAACATCCTCCTCCAAACGGACAACCAACTCCACGTCATCTCTTCGCGGGAAGTTCGGATCATAAATCTGCATCGTGACCGTCGCGTCAACACGGCTGAATCCGCAAACCAAGACCTGATGGTTCTGCCACGGCGGTCCGGTGCGATCCACATACACCAATCCGACATGCGCAAATCCCTCGTCTTGCACGGCAGCAAGAATGCCCTTCAGTTCTGTCCGGCTCAGCTCCTGCGTGCATCTGCCGGGCGCACGCTCGTCGAGTTGCATCCACTCGATGAACTTCAACGCCATCACTCCTCCGGAACCGAGTGAGTCCGCTTGGCGCATTTTCAGATACTCATACAACTTCTCACCGGGGCTTGGCGCTACAACAGCGGATGGAACCGGAATTGCATTCAGCCAGTAATCCGTCGCGGCGGCGCACATGCCACCGCAAAGCCCGAATCGCTCAGGCATTTCGATCAATCCCGCATCGGCGCTTTTCCTGATGAGCGCTCCGACGGGCGAATCGCGCAGAAAATCGGGAATCGGGTCACCCACAAAGGAATTGCGAAACGCAAAGCCGTGTTGCGATGGCACAAATGCTGCGCGCTGAGTGTGCGTGCACGCGCTCAGGAAGAGTGCGAACAAGAATTGAAACGCGATGATTCGTCTCATGACTGAGGGTATTCGATCGTTGGACTTGTGAGAATCCGAGTACACTGCGTCCATGACGGTTCCCGGCAATCTCTGCTTTCGATGCGCGAAGCGACTCGCGACGGTACGCGGATCGAATCCCGGCGAAAGAGACTTGTGTGTCGTATGCGCCGCGGAACATGCCGAGAGTGACCTCAAGGAAATCCAACCTTTACTCGTCTCATCTTCCGCGAAGACCCGTGCGCCATGTCCATTTTGTCATGCGAAGTTGGAGATCGGCGAGAAGAAATGCCGCGCGTGCGGCGGTGATCCATCGACATACGACCGCGAACGATCCGCCGAACCCGTCAACGGAAGGAAATGCGAACACTGCGATTACGATCTTCGCGGAATCAGCGCCGCGGTTTGCCCGGAGTGCGGAGAGAGCGTCAACCCCGGACTTCGCAGTCAGTTCGAGCGGATCGCCGATGAGACACTGCGACGAGAGATCCGCAAACCCCTCATCATCGGCGCGATCTCGATTGTCTTGTGGCTCGGACTCTTCGCGCTTCGATTCGGCGCGATCCCCGCGCTGGTCCAACTCGCGATCCTTCCGGGGTTGATCGTTTCCACGACGCTCGCGTTTCTTGTATTCGGCGCACTCAACGGCGGCATCGATCCTCCGCTCTGGCTCATTGCGCTTCGTATGTCGGCGATCGTTCCCGCCGTGAAGTTCGTGGAGACGATTTTCATGTCGTCGAAACTCAGCGGATCATCCACAGTCGGCATCGTGGCCGGTTGCCTTGTCTTCTCGTTTCTCGTGGTCGATCTCTTCGATCTGGACTTCGCCGACGTGCGCATCCTGATCGTGCTGAACTCCGTCGCGTGGTTCGCGACGCAGTTGATCGTCCGCGCATTGATGTGATCGATTGAATCAGACGTTGAACAGGAAGTGGCACACGTCCGCATCCTTCATCACATAGTCCTTGCCTTCGATGCGCATCTTGCCGGCTTCGCGGATCGCCTTCTCGCCCTTGAACTGCTCCAAATCCGCCACCGAGTAGATTTCGGCGCGAATAAAGCCTTTTTCGAAGTCAGTGTGAATCACGCCCGCCGCTTGGGGCGCCGTCGCGCCGACATGCACGGTCCAAGCGCGCACTTCCTTCTCTCCCGCGGTGTAATAGCTTTGAAGCCCGAGCAGCTTGTACGCCGCGCGGCTCAACGTTGCGAGCGCGGGTTCCTCGAGTCCGAGCGCCTGCAGCATTTCATCGCGTTCGCTGTCGGCCATCTGTCCGAGTTCGCTCTCGATCTTCGCGCAGACCGGAACGACTTCGGCTCCCTCAGAGGCCGCGTGCGCGCGCACCTTCATGCACATCTCGTTCTTGCCCCCGAGATCCTCCTCATCGACATTCATCACGTACAACACGCGCTTGGCGGTGATGAGACTCAACATCTTCATCTGACGCTGCTGTTCGGGATCATCAATCTTCAGCGAACGCGCGGTCTTGCCCGCACTGAGCACCGGCTTGAGCTTCTTCAACACTTCGAAGCGCGCGATTTGTTCCTTATCACCGCTCTTCGCGGCGCGCTCAGCTTTGCCAAGTCCGCCTTCGACCGTTTCCAAGTCCGCAAGAATCAACTCGGTGTTGATGATCTCGATGTCGCGAAGGGGGTCGACAGTACCCGCCACATGCGTGATGTCCTCGCCGCCGGGCGCCTTCGTGAAGCAACGAACAACTTGGAGAATCGCATCGACTTCGCGAATGTGGCTCAAAAACTTGTTGCCGAGGCCTTCACCCTGGGAAGCGCCCTTCACGATGCCCGCGATATCCACCAATCGCAACGCCGCGGGAATGACCTTCTGGGTCTTGATGAACTTCTGAATCGTCTGCAGACGGGAATCCGGAATCGGAACCACACCGACATTCGGCTCGATCGTCGCGAACGGATAGTTCGCCGCCAATGCATTGGCCTTCGTCAGCGCGTTGAACAACGTGCTCTTTCCGACATTCGGCAATCCGACGATTCCTGCTTCCATGATTGATTCCTTCGCTGGGAGTCGATGGTAGGCAGAAGGAAGAAGGCCATAGGCCTTCGGCTGCAGACCGTTGCGCTCACTCGGTCATACACTTCTCCGATTCGTTGCTCTTCATTTTCGTTTTTCGCGTTTCACTTTTCGCTCTCCAATGCCCCCCACAGCGATCATTCTTCTTTCCGGAGGACTCGACAGCGCAACGGCCCTCGCCTTCGCGCGTGCGGAAGGGTTTCGCTGCCACTGTTTGTGCTTTGATTACGGCCAACGGCATCGTTTCGAACTCATCGCGGCTCAACGAGTCGCGGAATCGTTACATGCCGCCGAGTTTTTGACTTTCAAACTGGATCTTCGCGCCTTCGGCGGCTCCGCGCTCACGGCTGATATCGATGTTCCCAAGAATCGAGATGAACACGAGATCTCCTCGGGCATCCCCATCACCTATGTACCCGCCCGTAATCTCGTCTTTCTCTCAATCGCCTCCGGACTTGCCGAGGTTCGCGGCGCGACTTGCATTTTCGCGGGCGTCAACGCGGTCGATTACTCCGGATATCCCGACTGTCGACCCGAGTTCATTCGATCATTCGAACAGACCGTCAATCTCGGCACAAAAGCGGGTGTCGATGCGCTGAAGTCAGGTTCGCACGCCATCGACATCCGAACACCACTCATCGATCTCAGCAAAGCCGAGATCATTCGTCGCGGCGTCCAACTCGGCGTCGACTACTCCCTCACGCATTCGTGTTACGACCCCGATTCCACGGGCGGAGCATGCGGCGCATGCGACAGTTGCAGGATTCGCGCCGCCGGTTTCAAAGCCGCCGGCGTGAAGGATCCCACCCGGTATCGGTAATCAGTTGCGGCGATCGAACTCGATGACTCCGTCTTTGAGTCGGATCACGCGACGGCATCTTCCTGCGATTGAATCATCGTGCGTGACCATGATGATCGTCATGCCCGAAGCATGCAGTTCCTCGAACAATTCGAGAATCTGACGACCTGTCGTCGAATCGAGATTTCCCGTCGGCTCGTCCGCCATCAAGACGACGGGACGAGTCACCAGCGCGCGAGCGATCGCCGCGCGTTGTTGTTGTCCACCCGACAACTCGCGGGGTCTGTGATGAATGCGACCGCCGAGACCGACTCGTTCAAGAATCGCGGCGGCGCGCTCCAATCGTTCGACCTTTGAAACGCCCTGATAAAACAGAGGCGTCGCCACATTCTCATGAATGGATAGTTCAGGGATCAGATTGAAGGCCTGAAAGACAAATCCGATCTTTTCGCCGCGATAACGCGAGAGCTCCTCATCGCTCATCACGCTGATATCACGCCCGTCGAGGAGGTAAACGCCGGCCGTGGGTTGATCGAGACAGCCGAGCACGTTCATCAATGTCGACTTGCCCGAACCGGACGAACCCATCACCGCAACATACTCGCCGTGCTCGATACTGATGTCGACGCCGCGAAGGGCCTCGACCATCACCGAGCCGTCCGGCTTGAAATATGTTTTTCTGAGTTCGCGCAGTTCGGCGACAGGCGCCCCACTGACGACTTTCGTCGCATCTGCCAACACCGGATCCGTCACGCTCACTTCACGCCGCCCGTTTCGATTTGAATGCCGGCCAGTGCGGTGAGCGGGTCCGGAGCGGAACGCAAGATCTTGTTCAGACCCGTGACCTTCAGCAACGACTCGACTTCATCGCACAACGAGCAGAGCTTGAGGGTCTTGCCCTTTTCGAGAAGCGCGTTACGCAACTTCACCAACTGCGAAAGGTTCGAGGAGTTGAGGTACGTCACCGCCGCCATATTCAACACGACGTGCGGAATGCTCTTCCCGCCATGTGCAACGCGGTCGAGAATCGTGGAAAGATCTTCCGAGAACGATGGTTCGTCGGAGAGATTCTCGATCACGATGTCTTCTGACCAATCCGTTTGCATGTCGTGCTTCCTCAGCGCATTCTACCGAAACCGCGAACCCCGTGAATCCCCCGATCAGGTTTCGCTCGGAGGCTGCGTTTCGGATTCACCCGCCGCGGCATCACCCTCGGATTTCTCGGATTCCGGCGCGGTCGCAGCCGAGATGACCGAATCACCGTCATCAACCCGGGCCACATTCACGCCCTGAGACCCGCGTCCGCATTCTCGAATCTCGGAGACGGGCATGCGGACCAACTGGCCGCCTCGGGTGATCACCACGACATCATCGCCCGCCATCACCGGAAGCGCGGCGACGCTGCGACCGTTCTTCTCGTTGAGCTTGATATCAACGCGCCCCTTGCCGCCACGACTTTGACTCCGGAGCTTGCCCGATTCCGGCTGGACGCGGTACTCATCGATGAGCGTCCGTTTACCCTTCCCTTTGTCCGTGACCGTGAGCAGACACATGCTCGGATCGGCGGTCATGAGATCGCCCTCGGCATCGGCCTTCATCGGAATGCGAACCAATCCGATCACCTGATCATCCTCATCGAGTTCAATGCCCTTCACGCCTTCGGCGGGTCGCCCCATCAAACGAGCGTCTTGCTCGTTGAAGCGGATCGCCATGCCGCCGGCGGTCGCCAGCAGAAGATCGTCCTGGCCGTCCGTCAGCGTGACGTCGAGCAACGAATCGCCCTCTTTCAATCCGACGGCGATCAATCCCGCGGCGCTGACATTGCGATACTCCTTCAACGCCGTGCGCTTCACGATGCCGTTGCGCGTCACGAATGTAAGATAGTTGCTTCCTTCTTCGAAGTTCTTGATGGCGAGGTATGCGCAAGTACGCTCGCCCTCTTTGAGTTGAATCAGATTGACGATCGCGCGACCGATGGATGTTCGATTCATCTCGGGAATCTCGAAGACCTTGATCTTGAAGACTCGCCCGGTGTTCGTGAAACAGAGCAGATCATCATGGGTCGACGCGACGAAGAGATGCTCGATGAAGTCATCTTCGCCCCGGGTGTCGCCGGCACGAATGCCCTTGCCGCCGCGAGATTGCTGGCGATAGGTGTCGAGCGGCACGCGCTTGACGTAGCCCTGATGGCTGATCGTGAGCGCGACATTCTCCACCGGCACAAGTTCCGCGTAGGCGATGTCGCCGCCGGATTCCTCGATCGTGGTGCGGCGCGGCGATCCGAACTTCGCGCGCATCTCCTCGCAGTCGGCCTTGATCAGTTCAAAGACCTTCGCCTGTGACGCAAGGATGCCTTCGAGTGCGGCGATGCGATCGACGACCTCGCGGTATTCGCTCACCAGCTTGTCGATTTCGAGACCGACGAGCTGGAACAATCGCATGTTGCCGATGTGCTCGGCCTGCACGCGGGTCATCAGCACGCCACCGAGCGAATCGTTCTGACGAACGACCTTCATCAGCGCATCCGGGATCTTCGGCGCGTTGGGATGCGTCGCGGGGATTGTGAAGCGACGGGACATCAAGCGCTCGATCGCCTCTTCGCGCGTCTTGCTCGCCTTGATTTCGCGAATCACCTCATCGATATCACACACCGCGAGAATCATGCATTCGAGCAAGTGAGCGCGCTTCTTCGCATCGCGCAACTGGAACGCCGTGCGACGGCGGATCACCTCAGTGCGGTGATCGATATAACAATCAATAAGTTCTCGAAGGCTCAGCGTCTTGGGCTGACGGTTCACCAGCGCGATGTTCGCGATGCTGAAAGTCTGCTGAAGAGGCGTGTACTCGTACAACTGCGATTCGACGGCCTTGGGATCGGCGCCCTTCTTCAACTCGATGACAACCTTGGTCTGCGCTTCGCGACCGGAGTAATCGTGTACGTCGGAAACATCGGTGATCTTGTCTTCCTTGATCGCATCGACGATCCACTCGACGAGATTGTCCTGCGCGACGAGATACGGAATCTCATCGATCACGAGTTGGTACTTGTCTTTGCCGATTTCCTCGGTTCGCACGCGCCCGCGCACCACGACCTTGCCGCGCCCCTGCGAAAAGCCCTCGATGATGCCACGACGACCGTGAATCACGCCGCCCGTCGGGAAATCCGGGCCCTTGATGCCTTCTCGCACGACTTTGCCGGAAGCGTCGACGACATCGGTCATCAGTTCGTTGAGCGTGACCGCCGGATTTTCGAGCACTCGAATGATCGAATCGAAGACTTCCGTCGGATTATGCGGAGGAAGACTCGTCGCCATGCCGACGGCGATACCCATGCCACCGTTCACGAGCAGGTTGGGGAACTTGCCCGGCAACACGGTCGGTTCGAGCAAGCGGTCGTCGTAGTTGGGTTGGAAGTCGACGGTGTCCTGATCGATGTCGGAGAGCAGATCGACAGCGGCATGAGCCATGCGCGCTTCGGTATATCGCTCGGCCGCCGGAGGATCGCCCGCGATGGAACCGAAGTTACCCTGCGGATCAACCAGCGTGCAACGCATGCGCCACTTCTGCGCAAGAAGCACGAGCACACCGTAGAGCGCTGCCGTCCCGTGCGGGTGGTAGTTACCGCTTGCATCGCCGACGATCTTCGCGCACTTGTAGTGCTTTTTGTTCGGACGGAGTTTCAAATCCTCCATCGAGACGAGAATGCGGCGCTGACTCGGCTTGAGTCCGTCACGCACATCAGGAAGGGCGCGATCCATGATCGTGCTCATCGCGTACGTGAGATAGCTGTCTTTGAGTTCCCGCTGAATGTCGAGTTCGACAATGTTGCCATGAATGTTCGGCTTGGCAGCGTCGCCGGAGGGCGAGTCGCCCTTGGAGTCGTTCACGGTTCCGCCATCATTGTCGTTCATTCCGGCCTCCGGCTCATCACGCATTTCGCACGGGCTCCATGCCCGAAACGGTCGAACCTCGGCCCTGCAAATCAAGCCGAAATCCGCTTACGAAATGATAGCAGAACCGGGGCGCGATTTCAGCGGAAAACGACCTCTTTTTTTGATCAAAAAACCCTGTATTTCAAGTGTTTTTTGAAGATCACGGATTCCGCCGATCCGATGCGGAAATCGCATTGATCGCCTCGCACGCCGTCATCACCGCCAGCGCCTGCACGTCGGTGGGTTGACGCCCCTCCCACAACGACAACCGCACGCCGTACATGGCGCGTTCAGGCTCCAATGCCGCGTGAACGGAATCCTCATCAATCATCAATTGACGGACGAACCTCATGCCGCGCGCGATGCGCACCAATTCGATCGGATAGCGGGTCGCGTCAGTCAATCGAGCGTCCGCAGCCATCGCGCCCAACCCGCACAGCGGACGAAGGCTCTGCCAGGTGGGAAGCGGATTGGCACTGTTCGTAAACACGATGCCCCCGATGAAATCGGGCGCATCCTCGCCGGCATCACTCGCGGTGATCTGATGACTCCAGATCTCGGTACGCATCTCATCCAACGCTCCCGCGGCGGGAACGGGAGCGCCCGAGTCCGCCAGTTCCTGTTCGGCCCACACCAGATACGGAAGATGTGAGACTAAAAACTTCGGCGGAGTTTGCGCGTACAACGAGCGGAGCGCAGGTTCCGCCAACGGAGACTTCGATCGCACGAGTGCCATCACCAGAATGGAACGTGCTGCGACCGCGACTTGATCGGACCAGCCTGAAGACTCACTGAACGCTGCATCCACCACCGACGAGGCGCGCTCGCGAATCTCAGCCTCATCGACTGCGCCCGAAGCGGCGGGCTCGGTACTCGCGACCACCGCCATGGCGCTGACGACCGCATCCGGGTTGCGAGGCCATGATTTGCCCACTCCTGCGAGCAATGCGTTTGAAACGAGCACCGCACGCTCACGAACGATCGGGCTGACGCCTTGTGTCACGGAGAGCTTTCGAAGCGCTTGAATACTGAGCAATGTCTCGAACAGTTCAGCATCCTTGTCCGAAGGTCTGCCGAGATTGAGAGAGACACAGAGTTTGCCGGGAGGAATCTCCGCAGATCCCTGCCCCGGTTCGAGTGGCCGGAATCTCCACATGAGATTCGCGCCGAGTTGGGAGGCGATATCAGACAACGAATCACGAGTGATTTCGGATTCCGAAATCACCCGCCCGCCCCTGAACATGAACACCGGCCCTTCACCGGCCTTGCGTTGCGCCAGATTCATGGTCGGGAACTTCAACAACTCAACACCGCGGTTTTGCTTGAGAACACCGGGCAGAGATTTCGGATCCGTCACAACGAGCGGATCACCGTCCAAGATTGCATTGGCAAGGCTCACGACTCCATAAGTCGAGTTCATTCCCTGTCGAATCATCACGGAGGGAAAGATCGATTTCATGCGATCGCCGACGCGAACCGCGACGCCCTCGCGCCCGGCCTGCACGATCAATTCAAATTCCTCCCAACTTTGAGCGGCCACGATTTCCGGTGCGCCGCCGAACTCCGTGGCGATCATGAATCGCTTGGCCTCTTCGATGCGCTGTTGCTGCCCGGTGGCGTCGTTGAGCAGCGGGAGCTTGCGTTCTGCTTCAGCCATCACCTCGCGAAGTGCCGTTTCGATGGCTGATCCGTCGTCAGCCAGAACCGTGGAGCTCCCCACCACAGCGCCATCCAGCCGGAGCGTGATGCAAATGTGCTTGAATGTCGGCTCAGAGATCGGCTGCCCCGCAGTGTCCCAACTCCGAATGCGCTGCTCGATGAGCCGATAACCGCGCATCGCTTCGGCGGGCGCGGGGAGGCTGTTCGACGCGGTGACAGCGACTTCTTGCGCGAACACCCTGTTGGCCACGGACTCGTGCGGGGCGAGGGCGCAACATGCGAGGATGCTCAGAAGCAACTGTCGGCATAAACGGCCCGAAAGTGCGTCCGCGAACACATCGAAAGTCTGGGTTTTCGGCATCAAACTGCTCCGGCACATGGATTGTTCCCCTCAGTGGTGTACAACAGAATACGCGAGGTTGAAGATGAGAGTGTTGATGCACATAACGGATGTTCACCGCAAGGTCGCATTGCTCGCGATCCTGACCTTCTTGGCCATGTGCTGAGAGTCGCGTGTGAGTGCATACAAAAGAAAGCACCCCGGAGGAACGCTCCGAGGTGCTTGGTTCATTCCGCATTACTCGATCACATCACGAGAAACGGATCTTGTCGGTGCCCATGGCGCCGTGATCGTCCATACCGCCGCGCGTCGGGGCGTTGCCCGATGAGCGACGCTTGGCCGTCGGATCCTCTTCCGCAGTCGTGCCGCCGGTGGAGTCGCCCCACTGCGCGCGCTTGAGGGAGAGACCGATCTTGCGATCGGCGCGGTCGACGCGGAGGATCTTGACATCCACCTCGTCGCCGGGCTTGACGATGTCCTGCGGGTTCTCGACCTTGTGGTCGGCCAGCTCGGAGAGGTGCAACAAGCCTTCGAGATCCTGCTCGAGTTCGACGAACACGCCGAAGTTGGTGATCTTCGTGACCGCGCCGCGAACGACCATGCCCGGCTTGTAGTGCTCGGGGATGAGGTTGAGCCACGGATCCTCGGAGAGCTGCTTCATGCCCAGGCTGATGCGCTGCTTGTCGCGATCGACTTCGAGCACCACGCACTTGACGGTGTCGCCCTTCTTGAGCATCTCGTTGGGATGCGTGACCTTCTTGGTCCACGACATGTCGCTGATGTGCAGCAGACCGTCGATGCCCGGCTCGATCTCGACGAACGCGCCGTAGTTGGCCAGGTTGCGGACCTTGCCTTCGATCATAGTGCCCGGCGGGTACTTCTCGCCCACCAGCTCCCACGGGTTGACCTCGGTCTGCTTCATGCCGAGGCTGATCTCGAGCTTGTCCTTGTTGATCTCAAGGACAACCACATCGACCTCTTGGCCCTGCGACACGATTTCCGACGGATGGTTGACGCGACGCGTCCAAGACATCTCGCTGATGTGCACGAGACCCTCGATGCCGTCCTCGAGCTTGACGAAGGCGCCGTAGGACATGATGTTGACCACCGCGCCGTGGACGCGTGAGCCGACGGGATACTTCTTCTCGATCTCTTCCCAAGGAGAAGCTTCCTTCTGCTTGAGTCCGAGAGCGATCTTCTCCTTGTCGCGATCGATGTTGAGGACCTTGACCTCGACGCGCTGATCGATCTTGAGCAGTTCGCTGGGGTGATTGATCCGGCCCCAGGACATGTCGGTGATGTGGAGAAGACCGTCGATGCCACCGAGGTCGACGAACGCGCCGAAGTCGGCGATGTTCTTGACCGTACCGATGATCGTCTGGCCTTCCTTGAGCGTCTCCATGAGGCGCTTCTTCGCCACGTCGCGCTCGGTCTCGATGAGCTTGCGGCGGCTGATCACGATGTTGCGACGCTCGAGATCGATCTTGAGGATCTCGGCGCGAACCTTCTTGCCGATGAGTTCGCCGATTTCGCCCGGACGACGGATGTCGACCTGGCTGGCGGGCAGGAACACCGGAACGCCGATGTCCACAAGCAAGCCGCCCTTGATCTTCTTCGTGACCGTACCTTCGACGACATCGCCTTCCTTCTGCGTGTCGACGATGCGCTGCCAGCTCAGCATGCGGTCAGCCTTGCGCTTGCTCAGCTGAATCACGCCGTCTTCGCCTTCGATCTCTTCAAGCAGCACGTCGATCTCGTCGCCGATGCGAACTTCCGTTCCCTCGAACTCTTCCTTGGGAATCAAACCTTCGCTCTTCAAACCCACTTCGACGACAACGTCATCACCGGCGTAACCGATGATCTTGCCGCGAATGAGCTTGCCGGGCGACAAGTCTTCGACCTGCTCGGTGAGCAGTGAATCCATGTAGCCCTTGCCGGCCTGCTTGCCGACGGCAGCCTTGACCAAGGCCTCCGCATCGACATCCGACAGACCAAGCGACGCCAACAGCTGTTCATCAATCGACATATTTTTCTTCCTTCGCCCTCGCCATCACGCGCGACACGATCACCCGGGTCTTTCGGTCAACCCGTCGACGCATCACCCGCCATGACAATCGGCTTGCACGCCTCTCGCGCGCGGATCCGACGATTGATCCGCACACCACGGCGATCAGGGCCCCGGTGACCTCCTTCGGCCACCTCGGCCCGGTCCATTTGGACCGGCTCATGGTTCATCTCACGCCGCGGCATCACAGCGACACCAACCGACGCCCCCTCTCGTCGTGAGGGGTCAAAAGTATAGACACCCCGCCCCTTCCGAGCCGGATCCCCAAGGCCCCCGGAGACTCACGATTCGCCGCGTCCCGCAGGGCTGTCTTTGCTGTTTTGCTGATTTGAGCTTTACTGCTTTCTCAAACCTCAACAACCATCGCCACGGCGTTGCCGCCACCCAGACACAGCGCGACCACGCCGCGTTTGCCGCCGGTGCGCTTGAGGTTGTGAATCAAGGTGACCAAACAGCGCGTTCCGGAGCATCCGATGGGATGGCCGAGCGCCGTCGCTCCGCCCGACACATTGACGCGATCCTCGGCGATTCCGCCTTCCTTCATGTTCTGAAGAACTTGGGCGCAGAAGGCCTCGTTGAGTTCGAACAAGTCGATGTCACTCAACTTCAAACCCGCCTTCGCGACCACCGCCGGAACCGCAACCGCCGGTGCGCGGAAGATTTCCTTCGGCGACACACCCGATGTGTGATACGCCAGAATCTTCGCGATCGGTTTGATGCCGAGTTCCGCGGCTTTCTTTTCGGAAGCCACCGCAACCGCCGCACCACCGTCAGAGATCTGACTTGCGTTGCCCGCCGTCACGGTTCCTTCCTTGGGATCAAAGACGGCACGCAACTTGCCGAGGCTCTCCGCCGTGGAGTCGGCGCGGATGCCTTCATCCGCGCTCACGCCGGGACTCTTCTTGTCCAAACACTGTTCGCCCGAGAGCGCGACGGTTTCGTTCTTGAACCAACCCTCCGCGGCGGCTTTGGCTGCCAACTGGTGTGAACGCGCCGCGAAACGATCCTGCTCGGCGCGTGAAATACCGTGGGCCTTCGCGATGAAATCCGCGGCATTGCCCATCGCCCAACATTCAAACGCACAGCGAAGGCCGTCATACTGCATGTGATCTTCGAACTGCATCGGCCCGAACTTCGGCGCACCTGCTCCATCGCGGATCGAGGCGAAGTACGGTGCGCGCGTCATGCTTTCGAAACCGCCGGCGATCACGAGGTTGTTGTCACCGGCCTTGATCGACTGCGCGGCCTGCATCACCGACTGCAAGCCAGATCCGCAGACTTTGTTCACCGTGACGGCGGAAGTCGTGTCAGGCATTCCCGCTTTGAGCGCGGCTTGTCGCGCGGGATTCTGTCCGAGGCCCGCTTGCAACACACATCCCATGATGACTTCATCAACGCCGCCGCTTTTCGCGGCTTCGCCCAGCGCTGCGTGCTCGGCGAACATGCCCTGAATGGCGTACGCGCCCAGCAGAGGAGATGGAACCTTGGAGAGACCACCGAAGAAACGACCGATCGGAGTCCGCTTCGCACTGAGAATGACAGCCATTGATGAAGCTCCTTGATGAGTTTGCAAGAGGATATCCCGCTTGGTTTCCATCAATTTCACTTTTCGCTTTTCACGGCTCGCTTTCCATACCCTTATGCGTGCCCGAATCGCTTCACGAGTTCTATCAATCTCTGCGAGCCACCGGCCTTCCTCGCCGCCTGTTCGAAATCGCGCATGAGGAAGACCTCGGCCCCGCCACCGCCGATGCGCGAGGCGGGCCGGACCGTGCTGTCGGGGATATCACCTCGTCATGTTGCATCGATCCGCGCAAAGTCGCTCATGCCTCACTGATCGCGCGCTCTGCGGGTGTCATCAGCGGCTTGGCGGCGACGGACGATCTGCTCGATCTTTTCGCGCCTTCGGTCCGTGCCCGATGCCACATCGACGACGGAACATTTGCGAACGCCGGTTCTTGCGTGATGACATTGAGCGGACCGCTCGATGAGATACTGGGGCTCGAACGCACGATGTTGAATCTGGTCGGCAGGCTGTCGGGCATCGCCACGCGAACGCGAAGATTCGTCGATGCGCTTCCGGCGGGCTGTCGCGCCAAAATCTATGACACGCGCAAAACAACGCCGGGACTGCGCGTGTTGGAGAAGTACGCTGTGCGCTGCGGCGGAGGTCAGTCGCATCGCATGGGCCTGTTTGACGCCGTGTTGATCAAAGACAACCACATCGCCGGAGTCTCGGTTTCGCAACTCGGAAGTTACATCACCGATGCCGCCAAGCGAGCTCGATCCGCTTCGCGCGCGCCCGCGTTCATCCAAGTCGAAGTCGACACGCTCGAACAATTCGAAGAACTCGTGAAACTCCCCGGAGGAACGATCGACATCGTGTTGCTTGACAACATGGGCCCGGAGTTGTTGCGCGCCGCCGTCGCGCGCCGCGACGCTTTGAATCCGAAACTCGAACTCGAATCCTCGGGCGGCGTGACGCTGGACACCGTTGGCGCGCTCGCTTCGACCGGAATCGATCGCATTTCCATCGGAGGACTCACCCACTCCGCGGTTGTGCTCGATGTCGCGCTGGATGTGACGGAAGTCTCATGAAAGACGAACGCGCGGCATTCGAAGCGGCCGTTTCAGCCGAGATGGCGCGGTCGGGCTCATGCGTCAGTCGCTTCATCCTGCTCGATGAAACCCCGTCGACCCAAGACGCCGCGCGCATCATGTGCGGCGGTGAGCCGGGCCTGCTGGTGGTGGCTCTGCGGCAGACACACGGACGCGGCAGACTCGGACGCGGATGGGCGGATACATCCCAACTCGGCCTCGCCGCAACGTTCGTGCTTCCGGGGACGTTCGCACCCGATGTGCTCTCCATCGCCTGCGGACTCGCCTCCTTGCGCGCGTGCGATGCGTTTCACGCAAAGCCCGATGATGTGATCGGCGTGCGATGGCCCAACGACGTCGTCGTGACACGCGCGGGTGCGCGCGAACGCAAGATGTCAGGTGTGCTGATTGAAAGATCGAATGATCTTTACTTTGCGGGCATCGGCATCAATGTGCTTCAGCGCGAATCGGATTTCCCGCCCGACCTTCGCGAGAAGGCGACTTCACTCTCGATGCTCGGCGCGAAAGCGACCCGCTCGCAAGTCTGCTCGAAACTGGTGACGGAACTGTCACAAGCACTCGCGGCGACCGCGGAGCAACTCTCAAAGCAGTGGCGACGGCGCGATGTGCTCGTCGGTTCGCGCCGCGCGTTCGTGTTTAACGGCGAACGCTTCGAGGGCACGGTGCGGTCGATCGATCCTTCGGGTGCAATCGCGCTTGAGACGGCGTAAGGATCGATATCACTTCCGGCGATCTCAACAAGCATGATCCACGAATGAAATAAAAAACCCCGCGCAAGGCGGGGTCTTCTTGTATTACATGATATGACGATCAGTTCTTGAGCCACGCGGGGCACTCGGCCTTCGCGTCGGTGGGCAGAACATGCACCTTGCGGCCGCGGAACGTCACGACGCCGTCGGCGACGGAGTACAGGGTGTTGTCCGAACCCTCGCGAACGTTGAAGCCGGCCTGGAACGGCGTGCCGACCTGGCGGACGATGATCGCGCCGGGCTTGGCCAACTCGCCGCCGTACAGCTTGATGCCGCGGTACTGCGGATTGCTGTCACGACCGTTCTTGGTTGAACCTTGTCCCTTTTTATGTGCCATAACACCTGACTCCTTTGCCGTTTGAGCGGCACTCTCGAACTGAGCGGAGGCCGAAGCCCCGCGTACCAGTCGCAGACCTCTTTACTTGTTCCCCGACGGGACGCTCCCGCCAGGGTCGAAACGATAGGGCATGAGCCCCGAAGGGTTCAAGCTCCCCGAACACTTCCCGATATGTCGGCTGATCGAACCGGTGGCTTCAGCGCATGATCCATCGCTTTTCGGTCATTTCGACGGGCTCGTTGCTCCCGACCTGCAATTCACCGGGACTTGTGAAGCGCATCATGAGCGACTTGCGCAAGAGCACCTTGGTGACCTCGCCCGTTGACGGGTTCTTGAACTCAACGGGTGCGGTTTCGCCGCTGAATCCCGCGGCGTACACGGTGATCTCGTCAACATCGAGGTCATTCACGGGCCAAATCGCCAATCCTTCGCGCGCATTGGCTTCGCCCTGCAGGATCATGCCGACGATGCTGTTCTGATCTTGGAGGAACGGATTTGCTAAATCATCGAGGATGCGGCGAGTCACCGCGGCCGGGACGTCGCGCCCCGAACGGATCACTTCGCCTTCCTCGGTTGCAAGTTCCAATGCCGGGGCGAGCAGCAAATCGCCGCCCGTGGAGTTTGCGACCTTGTATGTCATGTAGAAATACGCGCGCTGACCGACGCCCTCGACATTCATCGTCGTCATCCGCAACGAACCCGGAGCGAAGTCCAACTGCCAGCGGCGCGGTACCGGATCGGGCTCAGGCGCCATGCCGGACATCACGCCACCACCGATCACAGCGGCAAACACGGTGCCTGCTACCACCAACTTCTTCAAGCAGGAGGTTGCGAATCCGCCGTTGTTCAACGATCCGACCATGGGGTGGCCCTTCTTCCGTACTTCAGCCGATGTTTCTAGACTACGCGGGCCCAAACCCGCGGCGTCCTTAGTGTACGAACCCTTCGCCCCGCGTCAAACCAGGCTGACTCACCCGTACAACACCTTGACCGAATCCCACGCCAGCCAACCGCCACGGAACTTCGCCGCTCGAAACATCGGGCCGGATCTGTTGTTCGCCGCGGCGACGAAGCTGGTATCGCAGGATGTCGGAGATGTCAGGACCGCGGCAAAGCGACTGATCAACTCGGCTCCAAAGTTCGGAATTGATCTGAAGCTTCTCTGGGGCGTGCCTGATGGCGCGGGCAGTTTGCGACAGGTTTGCCTGGCGGTGCCCGGAGCCGGTCGTACTTCGACGATCTTTTTGTCCAAGCCCGAATCCGGACGCTCAAAGGCCGAGCGAATTCGCGATCGCGTCGAGTGCCTGCGACTGGCGTGTCTTGACCTGAGCAGTCGCTTCGGAGATCGAGTTCAAGTCGCGCAGGCTCTTCCGACCATCAACGATGAGGAAGAGATCCAAGCGCTCGCGGAGGCGGGCTTCACGCGTGTGGGCAACCTGACGTGCCTGCGCCGCGAATCCGCGCCGATCGAAGATGCCCCGTTGGTCTTGCCGGAGGGATACTCACTCAGACGATTCGAATCGCTGCCGAGAGCCGAAGAGTTGCTTCTCTCGGCGCTCGAAAGATCGTACGAGGAGACATTGGATTGCCCGGAACTTTGCGGCCTGCGTGACAGCCGCGACATTTTGGAATCGCATCGCGCCACGGGGAAGTTCGACGGCAGGCTGTGGTGGTTGTTGATGAAAGGCGAAGAGGCGCAAGGGTGCGTGCTCATCAGTCCGATTCCGGATGAGCGTCGCTATGACCTTGTGTACATCGGACTTGCGATCACCGCGCGGGGCA
>JBKDPX010000391.1:0-19002 GCA_046342165.1 Phycisphaerales bacterium
TCGGTGGCGTTCGTCAAATCCCAATTCGCGCGGCGCGGGATGTAGATATCGCTGTCACGAACGCCGCGAGCCTTGAGGCGCTCGATCACATGGCGGCCCAGGAATCCCGCTCCACCGGTGACGAGCACGGTCTTGTTTTTCCAGTCGTACGTCATAACAACCTCTCAACAAAAGTGGATCAGAACTGGAAGTAGATGAACGCCGCGTCGGTTGCGGGCCACAAGTAGAAGAAGATGATCGCGAGCACCGCATAGATGAACGCGAGCTTGTACGGACTCGAACGATCGAATGAGTCGTGAATGCGACCCTTGACACGGCTGTAGGCGTGGAAGACCACGAACATGCCGGTGAGCAGCACAGCGATGACGGGATCGCCGTTGCCGACACCGAGCGCCGACAATTCGAGTCTTCCATCAAAGAAGACGAACTTCTTCACGCAGTACTTCAAGTGCTCGAAGTCGGTGACGCGGAAGATCAACCATCCAAGAAGGACGAAATACATCGTCACGCACCAACGAATCACGGTGCCGATCTTGGTCTGCAGGAAGCCGTTGAGTGCGGGGATCTTCTCCGCGATGAATCGAACGAAACGATTCACGCACAAAAGGCCGCCCTGATAAGCGCCCCAAATCACAAAGTTCCACGATGCGCCGTGCCACAGGCCGCCGAGCACCATTGTCGTCATCAGATTGAAATACACGCGCCAAGGCTCTGCGCGTCCGCCGCCGAGGGGGATGTACAGATAGTCACGCAACCAAGTCGACAGCGAAAGGTGCCAACGACGCCAGAACTCGATGATCGAGGTGGAGAAGTACGGGTAGTCGAAGTTCAAAGGAAGTTCGACGCCGAACATCCGGCTGATGCCGCGCGCGATGTCGGAGTATCCGCTGAAATCACAATAGATTTGAACCGCGAAGATCGCCGTGGCGAGCCAGATGACGATCGTGGGTTGTCCCGTCGGATCGGCGAACACGACATCCGCAAGCCGCGCGATGTTGTCAGCGATCAACACCTTCTTGAAGAAGCCGTTGAGACACAGATGAAATCCGCTGATGATGTTCCCGCCCTTGAGCACCCAAGGTTTGTTCAGAGACGGCAGGAAGTTGTCAGGTCTGATGATGGGCCCGGCCACCAAATGCGGGTAATAACAGACGAACAACGCAAAGCGCAGGAACGAGCGCTCCGCCGGAAACTCTTTGCGGTACACATCGATCGTGTAGCTCATGGAGACGAACGTGTAGAAACTGATACCGACCGGCAACAACACCTCAAGGTGAGGAACCGGAATGTTCATGTTCAACATGCTTCCGATGCCGTGCAGGCTGTCGGTGAAGAAGTTGAAGTACTTGAAGAAGCCCAACACCGTCAGATTGGCGATCACGCTCGTCCACAAGAACGCGCGCCGACGCTTTTCGGGATCTTGGATCTTGAAGTAGAACTCATAGAAGATCGGTGCGAGAATCGCAAACGCGCTGCAGCCGGCGAAGGATGCCCAGACTCCCTTCCACTCCGGACGCATCACTTTCGACCACCACTCCGCGCTCGTCAATGATGCGAGCGTGAGTTCCTCCGTGCCGTGCTGGAGCATCGGCCAGTTCACGCCGAGCGTCAGGAACGATCCCGCGATCACAATCAGCGCGAGTTTGAACCGCTCCGCGCGACTCACTTTGATTCCGTCCATCCCCTGCGCGGCGACGAAATCCACCTGGCTCGTCACCAGCAACAAGCTGACAAATCGAACATCCCACCATGCGTAGAACACATAGCTCAGGATGCCCATGAAGATGTGTTGATGTCTGTTGTTCTTCAGCAGCGCGACACCCGCGATGCTCAGCAGGAACAGAACCAAAAACTCTGTCGTTTGGAAGAGCATCGTTTAGCGCCTCTCCCCCGCGTTCGCCGCGGCAATTGACTTTCCAATGAACGCGCTCAACTTCGCGCGGCCGGATTCATTGGGGTGTTGTCCATCGGCAAAATCGCTCGCGTCAAGCAGTGTTGAGGCGTCGATGAACAATCCGCGCGTCTCCACGGCGAGTTGGGTCGCAAGCGCCCGATATGACGATGCGCCTTCATCAAACCAGCCGCGCTCACGAATGATCGGATGAATCGGTGCGAGGACCATCACGGGTTGAGCCCCGCCGGCGGCGAGTTCACGAATGATCCCCGCATAAATCTCCGGCTTCGCGACATTCATGCGAAGGTCGTGCTCTTCCCTCAATGTTTGGACATGCCGCTCAAGTCTCTCACCGCCGATCGAGAATGTCATGTTGAAGGGTGAGTTCCAATCGGAAGGACTCCAGTTACGCACCGAAGATCCCTTCAATTTGTTTTTGATCCCCTCATTCACACTGTTCATCAAGGCGGTGCGAAAGTGCAGCTTTGCGCGCTCTTGGGATGCGTTCAGCAGTTCGCGATTCTCGTCTGAAATCACGCCCTCGGCACCGAAGGGAATTTCTCCCTGCCAAAATTCTGAAAACCCGGCGAGCCCGTATGCCGCGGCGCGATCAGCGTGAAGATCTTTCACGGGTGCACCCTGCAGCAAAGGTCGCGACACCCACACAACCCAACCCGCTCCGGCTTTCGCAAGCTTCGGCGTCATCACCATCGCGGCCATCAAATCGTCGCCGTTCAGTGCGGCGTTGTACACGCGCCACTCTTGCGGCAGTTCCTTTTTGATCAACGATCCGTCCAATCCCTCGACGGATACCGAGTCGCCGATGCACACGACAGTCGGCTTGTCCGCCATCGAGGTGTCGTAGAGCTTCGAGATTTCAACGCACCGATCAAGATCCTTCGATCCCGTCTGAAGCACATTGAACACCGTCGTGGATTGCAGCGCGACCGCCACGCCCAAACCGAGCGCTGCCATGCCGAGGCAAAACAACAACGTGCGAAACCAACCTTGCCGCTCCGCCCAACCGGGCGCGGCTTGGTCGAGATGGTCCGAGGGTGTGGCGTGATTACTCATAACTGCCCGATCCAAGGCAAAAGTCCAAATTGCGGCCCCTGACGCATTCAAATATCGGTCTTTCCACCCCCTCTCTTGATCCGGGCGGTCCCCCCACCCCCACGATTCGGTGCTTGTTGAAACTCATTCTCAACTGGGCTACCTTTTCTTCGGTTTCGTCTTCTTTGTGTATAGAGATGTCCTCTTTATCATGGTTTCAAAGCAGACAACACCGCTCACCCAATTGCGACTCGGCGCAACGGCGATCGTCCGGGGGACGACCCTCGATGTACGCGATGCGGCGTTGCTCCGTGCGATGGGATTGCGGCCGAATGCCAAAGTTCGACTCTGTCGACTTGGCGAGCCGTGCATCGTGGAAGTCATGACGGGTGCAGGAGATGGGACTTGCAAAGGACCCGGCGGATGCTGGTGTCGCATCGGTCTGGCCAAACCGTTGGCGGGCGGACTTGAGGTCGAGGAGACGGACGAGGGCCCCCACGACTGCTGCCGCGGAAGCGGGTGCTGATCCATGAGCGACGCGGCTGAAAAGCACGCGCCGGCTCGCGTTGCCCTCCTTGGCAACCCCAACACGGGCAAGACCACCTTATTCAATAGATTGTGCGGCCTTCGTCACAAGACGAGCAATTACGCCGGCACCACACAAGAGGCGAGACTGGGTCGATTGCGCGTTGGCGTCGTCGAGATCATCGACCTGCCCGGCGTCTACTCCCTCGAACTTGATCAGAGCGAGAGCGAAGTCTGTCGCAAGGTGCTTGCGGGAGAACTCGCTCCCGTTGATGAGATCGCAAGCGCACCGGACGCCGTGTGTGTCGTCTTGGACAGCACCAACATCGCCCGCAACTTCATGATGCTCGGTGAAGCCCTGCGTCGACGACTCCCGACGGTTGTCGTGCTGAACATGAGCGACCTCGCGCAGCGGCGAGGCATCACGGTCGATGCCGCGGGGCTCGAATCGGATCTCGGCGTTCCGGTGATCGCGGCAAGCGCGCGAACCGGCGAAGGTTGCGAGCGAATCGAAACGGCGCTTCAACATGCGCGAGTTTCGATTGTGACGCCGCCCGGAACGATTGACGGACTTGAGGCGTGGGCGGACGGCCTGTTCGCCAAGCGTGTTTCAACCACCGAACAGCGTGAGACGGCTTCGCTCACGGATCGACTTGATCGCATCTTTACACATTCAGTCGGCGGGTTGTTGAGTTTTATCTTGGTGATGAGCGCACTGTTCTATGTGATCTTCACATTGGCTTCGTATCCGATGGATTTCATCGAATCCGCATTCGGATCACTTGCTGCGATCGTGGGTGACACGCTTCCACCCGGCTTGCTTAATGAGTGCGTCACGGACGGCGTGATCGGAGGCGTGGGCGCGACGGTCGTGTTTTTGCCGCAGATTTGTTTATTGTTTTTTATTATATCTCTGCTTGAAGACACCGGTTATCTCTCGCGCGCGGCGTTTGTAATGGATCGCTTACTTCGTCCATTCGGACTCTCCGGGCACGCGTTCGTGCCGCTGCTTTCAAGTCACGCGTGTGCGCTTCCGGGCATCATGGCCGCGCGAGCGGTTCCCGATCCCAAGGATCGACTCGCGACGATTCTCGTAGCGCCGTTCATGAGTTGCAGTGCGCGCATACCCGTGTACGCACTGCTGACGTTCTTTCTATTTCCCGATAGTCCCGCGAAGCAGACTCTCGCCTTCATCGGTTGTTATGCGCTTGGGATCGCCGCGGGTGTGGTTAGCGCACTTGTCGCACGCCGCACGATATTGGGAGGATCAAGCCGCCGCATGGCGCTTGAATTGCCGACGTACAAGCGGCCGAGTCTGCGAACCGCGTTCATGTCGACCTGGGATCGCGGCACGATGTTCATGAAGAAGGCGGCGACGAACATCCTTGCGATCAGTGTCGTGTTGTGGTGGCTGAGCGCGTTTCCGAAGGTTGAACCGCCGAACTCCGCGTTGGTGATCCGAGAGTCCGTCGCGACACTGCAAGATTCCGATCTCGCGCCGAAAAGCGATGTTTTTGACGGCGAGACCGCGGCGGCTTGGCGCGCGGAGGCGGAACGACTGGAGCGATCACACGCGGTCGCCAACTCCTTTGCGGCCGATCTCGGGCGAATCATCACGCCGGTATTTTCGCCGATGGATTACGACTGGCGCTTGTGTGTGGGATTGGTCACCAGTTTCGCGGCGCGTGAGGTTTTTGTTTCGACGCTCGGGGTGGTCGCATCCGGCCATGATGACACCGAAGACGGCGGCGTGCGGGATGCGATCCACAAACTTTCCCGCGACGACGGTGTGACACCCGTCTTCAATGACGCCGTGATCTGGTCCTTGCTTGTGTACTACGTGTTGGCGATGCAGTGTCTGCCGACGCTGGCCGTCACGGCGCGAGAGGCCGGCGGTTGGCGTTGGGCGATGTTGCAATTGGGTTGGATGTCGGCCCTCGCTTATCTCGGCGCGTTGATCGCGCATGGTGTCGTCGCATGAAGTTGCCGCTGAACGACTGGCAGTTCTGGATCGTTTCAGCGTTCGCCGCGTGCGCTTTGTTGTATCTGTTGCGCAACTTGATTCCGGCGAAGTGGTCGCCGTTTCGCAAGTCAAGCAAAGGACGATCCGCCACACTCACCATCGGCGGCAAGGCCGTTGATCGCAAGTAATCAGACGGCTTGATACATGCGCTCATAGCACTCGGCGAGGTATTTCTCGTCGAAGGCGCGCATCACGAAGGGGCGTCCTTTTGACGCCATCTCCTGTCGCAACTCGGTGTGTTCGATCAGTTTTGCGATCTCGTTCGAGAACGCTTCATCCGTGCCGTCGACGATGGAAGACGCACCGCTTTCCAGCAGTTCGGGCCAGATGTCAACGCCCTTTGTCGTAATGACCGGAAGTCCGCACGCAAGTGCTTCGGGAAACACGAATCCGAAGTTCTCTTGGCTTGTTGGGATCGCGAAAATGTCACACGCCTGATACAGACTGACTTTGAGCGCTCCGCCGACATGACCGACAAACTCGACACGGTCATCGACGCCCAACTCCGCGACGAGCGATTGGAGTTTCGCGATGTAATCCGCATCGCCCGTGCCCGCGATCACGAAGGTGCAATCGATCGAACGACGCTTCAGGTTCGCGGCGGCGCGAATCAAAACCTCCACGCCCTTCTTGTAGTGAATTCGTGACAAAAACAAGACACGGGGATTCGATCCGTTCAGTGCGGGGAACTTCTGCTTCGCAAGCTCGGCGCCGGGTGCGTTTCGATACGGATTGAGATCCAGAAGATTCGCGATCACGACGCCTTGACCACGCGGAAACCATTTGCGAGCCTGATCGAGTTCCGCCTGCGCGGTGCAATGAACAGCCGCGGCGTTCTCGAGTTGCCTTCGACCTCCGAGCGCAAGGAACAGTCGCTTTCGCAGACTCTTTTGTTCCATGGACCAATCGTCGAGCATGCCCCGAAGAGACACGAAGTACGGCTTTTTGAGACTGCGCGCCGCATCGGTCAGTTGGAGCAAGTCCGTCTTCCACACCCCGTGAACATGAGCGACATCACTCATCTTCAACGCTTCACGCACAACGGCGAATTGCTGGGGGCTGAATCGACCGAGCACTCCGCCACCGGCCGGCAAACGGACAATCGTCACCTTTCCCGGCGCGGCCTCTTGGAGTTTGCCCCGAAACTCGGCCGGAGCGTCCCGATCATCGCGCGTGATGTACACCACCTGATGCCCTCGCGCGGCAAGCGCTCCGGTCAAATCCAATGTGGCTCGCACAGGCCCGCCAAAGGTCGTATCCAGGTACTCGAGATAATGCAGAATCCGCATGCGTGGTCCGACTCAGTGTATCGGGCGATATGGAAGGCGTATCCGTGGCCTCCGCCAATCTCTTTCGGACGAATAGGTGTCCGCGGTTCCGCTTCTTTTCTCGAATGGTCCGACGAAGTCGGGCGATCTTTTGAGGCTTCGCAAGATCAGCGCCCTTGTTTGGTTTTTGCACGGAGTTTCAGATCAAGATGAACCTCGTCACCCTGAATGAACGAAAAGAAGTGTGTCGGCGTGCAAGGTGCGCTTCATGAATGAACCAGTCAAACATCCAAGCGGACACGGCGCTCGCATCAGGCTGAAGAACCCGGATCAAGCCGGGCGCACATCTTCGCCGTGGTCGTTGAAAGAGCGACTTGGAATGCTCGCGTGGATCGTCGTCGATCGCGTGTTGTGTCGACCGATGCCAAAGCAACTCAGTCGCTGGCGGCTTTTTTGGCTCCGGATCTTCGGTTGCAAGATCACCGGGCGACCGTTTGTTCATCCACTCGCGGTCGTCAAGATTCCGTGGCAACTCACGCTTGAGGATGGTGCGGCGGTCGGGCCGTATGCCGAAATCTATAACCTCGGCCACGTCACGCTCAGATCCATGTGCGTCGTCAGTCAATACACCTACATCTGCGGCGGCACGCACGATCTTGAGAATCCGATGTTGCCG
Source organism: Phycisphaerales bacterium (assembly GCA_046342165.1). GTDB lineage: Bacteria > Planctomycetota > Phycisphaerae > Phycisphaerales > UBA1924 > JBEIUO01. Next base: position 7,440 of record JBKDPX010000391.1, read on the forward strand.
TTGCAGGTCGGTGACATCGAAATCGGACGGGAAGTTTTCATCGGTGCGAAGGCGTTGATACTCCCCGGAGTGAAGATCGAAGAGGGTGCGGTGATCGGCGCCGGCAGTGTCGTCAGTCGCGACATGCCGGCTTGGAGAATCTGCGCCGGAAACCCGTGCAAGGCGATTCGAGAGCGTAAACGAATCTGACGAACAGCGGTCTACTCTCACCCAGTGTCAGGCTCACCAACCATCCGCGCATGCCGCGACTGCGGGTACGACCTCGCGGGACTCGAGTCCTCGCGCTGTCCCGAATGTGGCGGCGAACTTCCCATTCAAAACGCTCCTGATCACACGGCGGCAAAGTCACACGCGGCCGCGCGCGGTTTGAAGTGTCGACACTGCAAGCGGTCTCTCGCCGACATGATTGACGGCGTGTGCTCCTGTGGTGCGAAGTATCAACTTGCATCATCCAAGCCTCCGCCAGCGGCGACTGATCAGATGTCGATCCTCGACGGTGTAACAGTCATCGCCGCGATCATCGGATGTGCGATCGCACTACTCGCGTTCATCTTCACCGGCATGGCCCGTAACAGTGATCCGAAATGGGGAGCGATCGTTTTGGCGTGTGTACCGGGGCTCGGTCTGTTTTTGGCCGTCGCCACCGCTTCTCTCAAGCGAAAACTCGCGCAAGAGGTTCGCTTGGTCATCAACTGGTTCTTCATCGTGATCTCCGCCGTCTGTCTGCTCGGCGCCGTGGTGCTGTTGTCATGAGTGAATTTGAGAACGATCCCGATTCCGAGACTCCTCCGACCTGGGCCGCGGCATTCGTGTCACGCGAACGCTACGAGCGTTTTGAAAGCATGGTCCGTCATTGGTTCAAGGATCACACCATGAGCGTCGTGATCAGCGACGGTGTCGTTCGCGCCCGCGCATCTGATCATCGCGTGATCGAAGCGGGACTGGTACAAATCGGCGAGGCATGCGCAAGCGCACCCGAACGGGACTGGCCGAAACTCATCGACGATCACTTCGAAAATGTTCGGCGCGTTCAACTTCTCGAGCGTGACTTGAAACCGGAACTCTCCGGATGGAACGACATTCGCAAGTTGCTTGTGCCGCGGCTTTGGGAACCCGGCGCGCTCGGAGACTCCGCCGACTCAATGATCAAGCGGGAAGACATTCCCGGTTTGATCACGACTCTCGCACTTAACATGGGTGATCACATCCGAAGCGTCCGGCCCGACGAAGCGGCGAAGTGGGATCGAAGCGAAGACACGCTCTTTGAGACCGCTGTCGATAACGCCGAGGCGGGCACGCAAGTCAACATCGAAAGCGTGGACGACGAAAACCCCGACGGAGTTCGCGTCATCAGCGCAGAGAGTGTGCTTGTGTGTGCGCGCGCACTGAGATTCGACCGCTTCACCGATCTCATTGGCGAGTTCGGTTCGATCATCAGCATTCCGGTCCGCCATGTGATTCTCGCCGCGCCACTGCGCGACCCCGCGGCGCTGAGTGATATTCTCGGAATATTGGTTCCGGTGACGCTGCAAACGGAGGCCGCCGGGCCGGGATCCGTAAGCAAACGCGTGTACTGGAGACATGAAGGCGTGTGGCGCGAGATCGGATACGAACTCAAAGGCAACCGCCTTGAGGTCGTCCCGCCCAAAGAACTTTCCGACCTGCTGTAACACCGATGCGCAGCGATTCAAAAAGAAAAGCGCGGGTTGTGAACCCGCGCGGTTGTTGATGTTTGTCGAGAATCGAGATTACTGGTCGTGGCCGGCCTTGTCGGGCAACTTGTGACCCGCATCACGCAGGGTCTTCTCGCGCTTGGCGAGTTCGAGATCGTAATCCACCATCATCGCGGCGAGTTGCTCGACTGAGGTCTGCGGCACCCAACCGAGTTTGGCCTTTGCCTTGGAGGGATCGCCCAACAGCAAATCGACTTCCGCGGGACGCAGGTAGCGGCTGTCGAACGCGACAAAATCCTTGTAATCAAGACCGACATGGCCGAACGCCAATTCGCAGAACTCACGCACGGCGATCGTCTTACCCGTCGCGATCACATAATCATCAGGCTTGTCCTGCTGCAACATCATCCACATCATCTTGACGTAATCGCCGGCGAAGCCCCAGTCGCGTTTGCTGTCGAGGTTGCCGAGGTACACCTTGTCCTGCAAACCCAGCTTGATGCGTCCGACGGCACGCGTGATCTTGCGCGTCACGAACGTCTCGCCGCGGCGCGGTGATTCGTGGTTGAACAAAATACCGCACGATGCGTGCAAGCCGTAGCTCTCGCGATAGTTCACGGTCGCCCAGTGCGCCATGACCTTTGCGCATGCATAAGGAGAACGCGGATAGAACGGCGTGGTTTCCGTCTGCGGCGTCTCCATGACCTTGCCGTACTGCTCCGAGCTGGACGCTTGGTAATATCGAACCTGCTGTCCGGACTCCTGCTGGAAATCGCGCACGGCATCGAGCAGGCGCAAAGCGCCCATGGCGACCGTGTCGGCGGTGTAGATCGGCATATCGAACGACACGCGCACGTGCGACTGCGCACCGAGGTTGTACACCTCGTGCGGACGAACCTTGCGCATGATGTCGCTCAACGAGTTGCTGTCGCACAGATCGCCGTAGTGCAACTTCAGTCGCGCCTTGGGCAGATGCGGATCTTCGTAAATGTCATCAATACGACCGGTGTTGAAACTTGACGAGCGGCGGATGACGCCGTGGACCTCGTAACCCTTCGCCAACAGGAACTCGGCGAGGTAAGAGCCGTCTTGGCCCGTGATACCGGTGATGAGTGCGCGACGCGGCGTGACCATTGGAGGTTCCGTTCAACAGGCAAGACCATCGCCATGGGCCCGATCTTCTCGGACCGAAACACGGCGACCGTCCTCTCTTTTCGGCATTCAGGCCCTGCGGGTTCAACAGGATTAGCCATCCCGTCGCCCGAACAGGCGAAATCCGCCTGTTTCAAGCACTTAGCGACCGCCGCGACCCGGCATTCTGCCCATCATCCGCTTCGGAGGAAGCTTGGTCGGGACGATTCCGCCCGGGAACTTGGTCTCATCAACCTGGGCCGGCAGTTCGAGCTTCGACGCCGCGACGAGGCGAGCGGAGGGACCGATGGGTTCCTCGGGCGCGCCCTCGGGTTTCGCGGTGCGGACCTTTGGGATATCGCCACGCCAATCCGCGGGAGGCGGATTGGGGACGAAATCGGTGTAGTCAAGTTTGGGGATCTCGGCGTTGATGAGCAGTTCGATCTGCGTGAGCAGTTCACCCTGATCCGGAGTCACGAGCGCCCACGCCGTGCCGCCACGACCCGCGCGCGCGGTCCGTCCGATGCGGTGCACGTACAACTCGACATCTTCCGGCAAGTCGTAGTTGATGACATGCGAGATTCCGTCGACATCGATGCCGCGTGAAGCAAGATCGGAGGCGACGAGCACGGAGAGATGACCTTCGCGCAACTTGGTCATTGTCTTGTTGCGCTTGCCCTGCGACATGTCGCCGTGAATCGCGTGCGCTTCGATACCTTTGTCATTCAGAAGTTTTGCGAGCTCGTCGACAGTGCGCTTGAGCCTACAGAACACGATCGTGAGGGCGGGTTCTTCGTGCTTGAGCAAGTGTACAAGCAACCGACGCTTATCCCACGGATTCACGCTGAGGTAGTGTTGCTGCACGAGACTCGCGGTGAGCGAACCGGCGGTCGAAGCGATCTTCTCCGGTTCGTACATGTACTTGCGCGCGAGCTTTTCAATGTCAGGTGAAAGTGTCGCGGACACAAAGATCGTCTGTCGACCGCGGACGCCTTCTTTGTCCGGTCCGGCGTGCGGACACTGCTCGAGAATCTTGCGGATGTCCTCGCGGAATCCGATGTCAAGCATGCGATCGACTTCATCCAGCACCGCATGGCGCACATTTTTCAGGTGAAAGTGGCCGCGCTCGAGCATGTCCATCACGCGACCCGGCGTGCCGACGATGATCTGTGCGCCTTTTTGCAGTTGCTTCGCCTGCTCAGCCACGCGTTGACCGCCATACACGGTCATCGCGCGAATCGGCGTGAACTTGCCGAGGTCGTTGATTTCGTCGGTGATTTGGATCGCAAGTTCGCGTGTCGGCGCGAGAATCAACGCCTGAAACGGATCATCCTTGTTGCACATGTGCAGAAGCGGCAAGCCGAACGCCGCCGTCTTGCCCGTGCCCGTCTTGGCCTGACCCAGCACATCCCGCCCCGTCAGCGCGACAGGGATCAATTGACTCTGAATGAGCGTCGGATGTTTGAAGCCCGCGGCTTCCACACCCTTCACCACACTGCTGCGAAGACCGAGCGACGCGAAATCGCGTGTCGCGTCGAAAATCTCCGCCGCCTTGGATTCGGGGGTGGGCTTCGAAGTTGATTGATTTATCTCTGGGCTGTCGTTGTTCATGGAATTCGTGGCTCATTCTAGGAGACACGACAGCCCGAAACCTCATTCGAGGTCTTTCCTCTCGAAATCAGTGATTCCAATCGATCAGCACCCCGGAACGCCCGCGCCGGCGGCATCCCACTGCGCGAAGAACAGAATGACGTCATCACCGTCAACTCCGCCGGAGTTGTCAACGTCGGCGCATGTGCTCGCCGCGTCCCATTGGGCGAAGAACGCGATGACATCGTCGCCGTCGATGCCGCCATCGTTGTTGTAATCAACATAACACCCGTCGCCGGCCCAACCACACGAAGGTCCGCCGGCGTTGACCGTGACTCGCACCGTATCCGTCGATGTTGCGCCATCATCGTCGGTCGCGGTGACGGTGAGATCGTGCACGCCGACAGGAAGTGTCGTTGAAAGGAACGCGGGTCCGTCTTGAAGGATGGTTGCGCCGCGCATCCAGCGGAATGCGGTGATGATTCCGTCGGAATCCGTGCTCGCGGATGCATCGACAACAACGACTTCGTCTCCGCTGCCATCGGCGTCGGTGACGGTTTGATCCGCTCCGGCGTTCGCCACCGGAGGTTGATTCGGAGGAACGACACACCCCGGCCACTGACCGTTGGATTGCGTGCCGCAGGATGTTCCGCCGCCGCGCCACGAACCGCCCGCGCTTTGACATGCCACTTGTGACATCACGGTGCATCCGAAGGTGCCGAAGCAACACGCACCATCGGGCGGCGGACAGTTCACGGGATCAACAGTGACACGCATCACCCAATCGCCGCGAGGACGACAACCGGTGAGGCAGAAGCCGAAGAGGTTCTGATCGGCCTGCAGATTTGAGAAGCGCGTCCAACCGCCGTTGGGGGGACAACCGTTGGGGCCGCAGTTCAACGCGTACAACCAGTTGTCGGCGGGGAAGTTCAATGCGCTGTATCCCGTGCCGCAACCAACCGTGGTGTTATCCGTGCACGGGAACGCGTTGGAGTTTGACGGCGGCGCGGTGACGCAAGGATCGGCGCTTTGCGCGTTGTGTTGATCGATACGAAATCCGACTGAGAACGTCTGTTGTGAGAGATTCTGGTTGTTATAAATGTAGATCTGCTCGGGATCGTTGGGATCAAGCACGGCTTGCACATTCGTTCCTCGCGTGCCCGGCCCCATGATGATGTGCGGCAAGGTGGAACCGTCGGACACGAACTCGGCGATCAGGTTGCCGGTCGCGGGTGTTCCCTCCCAAATCAACACGCTCCACTGCGTCGTCGTTTGAACCGTCGCGTTGGATTGTGCGAAAATGCACTCCATCTGCGTGACTTTCAACGGAAACATGTTCGCAGGAAGCGTGTAGCTCACCGCGGCGATTTCACCCTCGGCGAATCCGCCCTGAGCCGTGTATGTGCCACCTTCGAAACTCGCGCCGGTCTTCGACTGAACGACCGGACAGTTGTCTCTTCCCGCATATCCGCCGTCGCGACGGGAACCGTTGAGTATGACACGCATTTGTTCGATGCCGACGGACTCGACCGGAAGCGGAACATGCTGCGGATTGAATGACTCAACCTGCGCGAACGCACCGGAGGCGGCCAACACGATCATGCTTGCGGTAAACTTCATCGCGATTCTCCGGAGTCAGAGCCTCACGTCCGATCATTCCCTGAACTTATCCGTACGGACACCCGCCGCGGTTGCCCGTTCTTTCAACAGACTAACACACAACATCGACTTGGCAAACAGGAAGACGCCCGCCAAGTGACGGAACTAGAATCGACCCGATGAGCACGCCGACCACAGTGCGAACCGCCAGCGGTATCCCCCATCTTCTCGGTCTCCAGGGCGTCGCGGCCTCGGATATGAGACCTTACCTTGAGATCGCGCGAGATTTCGCGACCGGGAGGCGCACGGATCGACCGCTTGAGGGGAAGACTGTCGCCAATCTTTTCTTTGAAGACTCCACCCGCACTCGCAACAGTTTCACCATCGCAGCACATCGCCTCGGCGCAACGGTGATCGATCTGACCGGCTCATCCTCCAGCATCAATAAAGGTGAGACCCTGATCGACACCGCCCGCAACGTCGAAGCCATGGGTGTCTGCGCGCTGTGTGTACGCGCGAAGCAATCCGGCGCAGCGATGATGCTCGCGGCAGGCGCGACATGCCCGGTGATCAACGCCGGTGACGGCAAGCATGAACACCCGACACAAGGATTGCTTGACGCGTACTCGTTCGCCGAAGCCGCTGGCAGACTCGGAACATTTGACCTCTCTGGTCTCAACATCGCGATCGTGGGCGACATCGCCAGCTCCAGAGTCGCGCGGAGTTCGATCGCCGCGATGAAAGCGTTGGGCGCAAAAGTGATCACGGTCGGCCCTCCCGGATTGGTTCCCGCCGGACTGGGTGCCGAAGTTGCGACGAATCTCGACAAGGTTCTTCCTGACATGGATGCCGTGATGATGCTTCGCATCCAATTCGAACGACACGCCGACGGCGCGCCACCGCCGCCCGCGGGTCAAGGCGCCAAGAGCGGAGCGATCGCTTCCGTTCGTGAGTTCCGTGAGTTCTATGCACTGACGGAGGCGCGGGAATCGCGCATGAAGAAAGGCGCGGTCGTCATGCACCCCGGGCCGATCAACCGCGGCATTGAACTTGACGCTGTGGTTGCGGACGGACCTCGCAGCGTGATCTTGAAGCAAGTCACTGCGGGTGTGCATGTGCGAATGGCCGTCTTCGCGAAACTCACCGGAGAATGAGCGTCACTGCGGAGCTGCCGCGGGAACTCCCGGAACCTCCACCGGCGCAAGCAGATCTTCCGATGTCGTCTTGAGTCGCTCCAGCGTGAATGACGGCAACACGAAAGCCCACTTCGAGAAGAGTTTGTTCAACTCCTCCACTTCCTTCCTGACTTCTTCGGCCTTCGGATCTTCGGCCGGTTGCTCAGCGGCGGCGGGTTGATCTTCCACACTTGCGCCCGCGTTGGGTTTCGGTTGAATCGGTGTCTGGGTTTGCGAATCGGGTGATTCAAAACTCGCCGCGAACTTCGTCCACTCTTTTCCGTCGGCCTGCACCGTGATCGTTCGGATCACCAAATGATCAAGTGTCTTGAACTCGGCGGTGGAAGCGGTTGGAACACTGAAATCAACCTCGCCCACCGGACGCACATCCTCAAAATTCGCGAAGGCGAGACACTGCGCGGCTCTCGCCGCCGCAAACTCGTCTTTGGGCTTGCGACCTTCAGGGATGTTCTGCAATTCAAACTTGTTATCAGCCGGATCAACACGATTGATGATTGTGACGATCGGATCCGATGCTCCCTCTCGGATCACGCGGAAACTCGTGCTTGCGAGTCGAGCCGACTCAAGACTGATGATTTTGCTCTCAATCCACGACAAAGGGGTCACAGTAATATCAGCGGTTCCCGACGCGACGAAGGACTGTTTCTGATCCGGTCGACGCGCGTAACGAGTCGCTCCGTTGAGGTTTCCAACCACCAGCGCGGCAAGCGTTACTCCGTTCCCGTCAAACAGCGTGACCAAGGTTGATTTGGCGTCGATCTTCGCGGGATCCTCAACACCCAGTTTCGAGTACAACTCCTCGCGCGCCGTTTTGTCTTGAATCGACTGAGTTTGTGAGAGCCACGACACCAGATCGGACACCGTCTTCGTCCGAACGGGGAAGCCGGACTTGCTCGACATGACCCACTCCGCACCGACCTTGGTCATCTCTAGCGACGACTCGCCTTGCATGAGCGTGATCTTTGAAACCTGTGAAGCCCGACCTTCCAACTCGGGAAAGAGCCTCGGTGCATTCGCGATTGACTCATTGCGCGCCTCGATGGTCACTGTTTTTCGAGAGGCGTTCATGTACAACGCCGCGCCGATGACAACCGCCGTGGCTCCCGCGAGAAGCGTCAGTGTTTTGGTGTTCATGATTCAAACTCCCGTAGTTTCACTTTGAAGCCGCGCTTCGCCGTGCGCGCCGACCGATCGCCAGTGACACCGCGAAGAGTGTGACGACCGCGGGCATCAGCCCGATGTTCAACATCTTCAGCTTCGCACTCAACGCCTCGATGTCCTTATTGAGTTCCAGCTTGAGCTTGCGTTGCTCTTTTCGTGCGTCTGCGAGCTTGCCCTCGAGTTCCTTGATCGCCGCTCGTTGCTCCGCCGTGAGCACGAGGCTGTCGGAGTTCTCGCCACGCGCCGCCTGAAGTTTGCCGAGTTCCTCTTGGGTGTTTCGTATCTGCGCGTCCACGGCTTCCTGTTGTTCAAGCAGGGTCTTCGCCGCGCTCTTTCTCATTTCTTCAACGCGGGTGAAGGGTCGGAACGAGGTATCGCGAGCACGCAACGAAATCAGATCCTCGTTGCCCGCGAGATTATCGATGGCGTTGCAGATGAGGTCGCCGTTGTCCGCGATCTTCATCACCTGTCCGAAGAATCGATCCGTTTGAGTCCAGTACATATCGGAGAGCATGTCGGCATCCGCGATGACGATCACGTTGATCGACTCGGCCGATTCCGTCAACGAAGCCGACGGTGCGGCGGGGTCCTGACCCGGCTTGCCTTCGGGGAATGCGCTCTTGACCTTGCCCGTCAAACGCGCGGCAAGGGTGAGCGCCTCGCTTCCCGCCGAGAAAGATGAAAGCAGCGCTTGTGGATTGGGTTGTCCTTGCAACAACATCGAAGAAACCGTCGAAGCGTTCGCACCCGTGCGTACCAAGGGTTCGATCGCCGCAACAGGAACGTCGACTTTCGGTGCAGGTCCCTGAGCGTCTCCCGTGGGTTGTGTCGAAGCGACTTCCTTCTTCGTGATGTGCCCTGAACTGATGAAATGCAACATCTTCATCTGAGCCGCCACCGGATCATTGCGTTCCGTCTGCTCGTCCGTCACGCGCAACCACACCACATACGGCATGCGACCGCCATTGCGCTGTGTATTCACCTGAAGGGCGAGGTCTTGATCCGCGACGATTCGGTCTTCGGGAACATCGACACCCCACGCGTTGAGCAAACGATTCAGACTGCTCGACTTCTCCGCAGCGGGATTCATCTGCGCTTGCGCGGCGTCTGTTTCGTTGAACGGATCGACCTGGAACACGGCGTGTCCGCCGCGCATCACGAACTGATCGATCGCGTAAAGAGTTTCATCAGTCAGGCCTTTGGGGTGTGCGACCCACAACACATCGACATCTTGCGGAATCTCCGAGATGGCGGTCCCGAGGTTGTTGATCGTTGCGACGCTTTCAACCTCACCGGCGATCACCCACGGAGGAGTTTGCGCGGGTTGTCGCGTGCGCGGATCCATCGTGAATCCACCTTGCATCTGAATGCCGCTGATCAATCCCACAATCGGCTTGTCCGGCGTGCCGACGGAGTGGATCGCTTTTGCAATGTCATATTCGAGGAAGTTTTCTTTGGTGGGGCTGAAGAACGGGATCGTCACACGGGTGTCCGTCGGACCCTCCACCACCAGGCCAAGGAAGAAATTGCCGTTCACGCCGTCAAGCGGTGCGCCCTGCAAACCCGCCTCGACGGCGGCGTCTTCGGCTTCCGAAAACGCCAGTGGTTCGACGATCTCCAGTGCGATCTTGCCCTTCGATGCGTTGGTGAATTCCTCGAGCGTCTCACGGACACGATTGCCGTAGGTCGAGAGCGCCGGGATTCCTTGTGCGAGTTTCTTCGAGTAATAGAACTTCAGCGTAATCCGCTCCTCGAGCGACGCCGCGATGTTCTTGGAGCCGGCGGAGAGCGTGTGAATCTTGCCTTCGCTCGAGTCAATCTTGACGCCTCTCAAGGCGTTCATCGAGAACATGTTGATGCCGAGAAACAATACGACGAGCAGGATGACCGTCACGACGATGTTGAAGCGCGCGTTCATGGGTCAGGCCTTTCTCGCCTCGAGGGCGATGGTGTTGATGGTCAACGCGGCGGCGATGAGACTGCCGAAGTAGATCACATCACGAAGATCGATGACGCCGCGGCTGATCGCTTCGAAGCGTGCGAGGAACGAGAAGGAGCTGATCGTCTCGACGATTGATTCCGGCGCCCATGACGAGACGAAGCGGAGCACCGAGTCGTCGCCGATCAGAAGGAACACGAAACACACGACCGCCGTCACGACGAAGGCGATCACCTGACTTCGCGTGGCGGCGCTCACGGCCGATCCAATGGCAAGGAATCCGCCGGCCATAAAGAGTGATCCGATATAACTGAACAGAATGACTCCGTTGTCGGGGTTGCCGAGTGCGTTCACGGTGACCCATATCGGGAAGGTCAGCACCAGGGCGATGGCGGTGAAGATCCAAGCCGCGAGGAACTTACCGACAACGGTTCCGAGTTTCGTGATCGGTAGTGTCATGAGAAGTTCGGTGGTGCCCGCCTTGTGTTCTTCGGCCCACAGGCGCATGGACACCGCCGGTATAAGAAAGAGATATAACCACGGATGGAATGTAAAGAACGCGAGCAGGTCGGCCTGTCCGCGTCCGAAGAAGTTGCCGAACTGAAACGTGAACACGCCCGCAAGAATCAGAAAGATGACGATGAACACGTAGGCGAGAGGTGTGACGAAGTAGCCCGTCAACTCTCGCTTCATGATCGCTGTGCATCCCAGAAGTTGGTTTTTCATCGTTGGTACTCCGGAGATTTCAATCTTTCGAACCGGAACCGGTCAATTCCCGGAACACATCTTCAAGTCGTCCCGTTTCCGTGTGCATCGCGTCAACTCGCCAAGATTTGTCGCGACAGAGTTTCGCCGCGGCATCGGATACATCTCGTCCCTTTTCCGCGACAAGGGTGCAACTGACCTTCACGCCATCGGCGCTTTGGGTGCGACCGCGATCAATGACCTCTTTCACGCCCGAGAGTCGCGAGAGATCGTCAAAAACCATCGCACCGGGTGGCGGCGTGAGCGTGAGTGTGAGCGCGTTGTGAAATCTGCTTCGGCTCATCAACTCGGTCGGTGTTGAATCGGTGACGATCTTTCCCTTCGCGATGATGATCGCGCGCGTACACACGGCTTCGACTTCTTCAAGTATGTGCGTGCTGAGCACGATCGCCTTGCCGGATTGCGCCGCCATCTCTCGAATCAACTGACGAACCTCATGCTTCTGGTTTGGATCAAGCCCGTCCGTCGGTTCGTCCAAAATCAATACCGCCGGTTCGTGAAGTATCGCC